>JAYUUU010000047.1:0-13419 GCA_043754395.1 Vicinamibacteria bacterium | reverse complement strand
ACGTACGACATCCCGCGCCAGTAATACGCGTCGCCCAGCTTGTCGTCCTTCGCAAGCGCCCTGGTGAAGTAGTCGATCGCGTTTGGAGCATCGGACTTGCGGAGGAAGTAGATGGCGAGGTTGAAATAACCATCCGGTCCCTTCACGAGAGAGTCGTCGATGCCCTTCAGGAACTCCATACCCTTCTCCGTGCTCCCCGACTCGAGCGCCGTCTGCGCTGCGGCGAAACGAAGGTCCATGCGCGACGGATCGGCGGCCATGGAAAGCTCGAGATACTCGATGGCTTTGGCGGAGTTCTTCTCGCCGGCGTACGACTGCGCGAGTTTCTGATAGACCTGAGGTCCAAGGTCGGGGCGCAGGGCCAGGACCTTCTCGTAGTTCTCGCGCGCGGTCACCCAGTTCTGGGCCGCGAACGCTTCATCACCATTCTTGACCGCCGCTAGTAGCTCGGGGGGAGGGCCCTTGGGTTTCTCGAGCTTCACCTCGATCGGGTTCATCCGCGCCTGATCGCTCGCCATGTTCACGGCATGGGAGTGGGTCAGGAAACCGTCGGCCTTGATCTCCAGATTCCAGGAGCAGGCGGCGAGGCCAAGATAGGCCCAGTTACCCTTCTTGTCCGTCTGAACCGTGGTGCCGCCGCCGCGTGAGGGGCAGTCGAGCTTCACGAAGGCGCCAAGCACCGGCTTGCCATCAGAGTCGGTCACGCGCCCCTGCAGGCGGCCCATTCCCTTCCAGTCCTGGGCGAGGAGCGGTGTCGCGAGTACCGCGAGCGAGAACGCGAAGAGGATTCGTTTCATGTCGGCATTTTGCCACGCGAGGTCCGTCGGAGCGGATCCCTCAAAAAGACCCCTGCTGAACCTTGTGAGAAGGATCGCAGGGCCGCCGAGGTCGTTCCCTTATGCTTGTTCCCAGGGGAAGCAGAAGCTACACAGATGAACGGCTCCACTCGACACGGCTTCTTTCGCGTCGCCGCCGGTTGCCCCCGCGCGCATATCGCCGAACCCGCGAAAAACGTGGCCGAGATCCTCGACCTGGTCGCAGAGGCCAGGGAAAAAGGCGTCCAACTCCTCGTGACCCCCGAACTCGGTCTCACGAGCTACACCGCCGCCGATCTCTTCTTTCAGCAAAGCACCCTGCTTCGCGCCGCCGAGGAAGCCCTCGAACGGCTTCGCGCGCGAACCGCGAAGCTCGACATGACCATCGTGGCGGGCCTGCCCCTCGCTCGAGATTCGAGGCTATGGAACGCGGCCGCGGTGATTCAGAAGGGCCAGATCCGCGGCATCGTCTTGAAGTCGTTCATCCCGAACTACAAAGAGTTCTACGAGGGGCGCTGGTTCTCTCCGGCGAGAGAGGCGGTTCGCGGGGAAATGGAAATCCTCGGTGCCCGAGTGCCCGCAGGCGCCGATCTCGTTTTCCGGGTCGCGGGTGAAGAGAACCTCGCACTTGGGTTTGAGATCTGCGAGGACCTCTGGGTTCCCATCCCCCCAAGCATCCGACTCGCCCAGGCGGGCGCCACCGTTCTCGCGAATCTGTCCGCGTCGAATGAAGGCATCGGGAAGGCCGACTATCGGCGTGACCTCCTGAAACAACACAGCGGACGAACACTCTCCGCCTACGTCTTCGCGAATGTTGGTGTTCACGAATCGACGACCGATCTCGTTTTCGGCGGTCACCTCGCGATCGCCGAGAACGGTGTGATCCTCGCCGAGAACCGGCGTTTCCGACGCGAAGCCGAGCTCATCACGACCGATGTCGATGTGGATCGGCTCACCGTCGAGAGGCTTCGCCAGAAGACCTTCGCCGAGACCGCCGGCCCGGCCGCGGTTACCCGCGTGGTGAACCTCGATGCGATGCCGGTCCCGAAGCCCGCGCGGCTCGTGCGAAAGGTCGAGCCGCTTCCATTCGTCCCGAGCGACGAAGGTTCGCTCGCGAAGCGGTGCGCGGAGATCTTCGAGATTCAGACCGCGGGCCTGGCGCGGCGCTGGGAGCACACCCAGTCGCGGAAACTGATCCTGGGCCTCTCCGGCGGCCTCGACTCCACCCTTGCCCTGATCGTGGCCGCGCGCACGTGCGGATTGCTCGGTCATTCGAGAAAGGCGATCCTCGCGGTCACCATGCCGGGATTTGGAACCTCGGCGAAAACAAGGTCCCTCGCCCTTCGCCTGGCTCAAGCGGCGGGCGTCTCGGTGAAGGAGATCGACATCAAGGCCGCCTGCGAACGCCATCTGAAGGACATCGGCCTGTCCTCGAGAGATCGCAGCGTCACTTTCGAAAACGCCCAGGCGCGCGAGCGCACTCAAGTCCTGATGGACCTCGCCAACAAGGAAGGGGGCCTTATGGTGGGGACCGGCGATCTCTCGGAGCTGGCGCTTGGCTTCGCCACCTTCGGCGGCGACCATCTCTCGATGTACAACGTGAACGCGTCGGTTCCAAAGACCCTCGTCCGTTTCCTCGTCACGGCCGCGGCCGCGGATCCACTTCATGCGGAAGAAAGTGACGCCCTCCTCGAGGTCCTCGCCCTCCCCATCTCTCCCGAACTCCTTCCGCCGGACCGCCGCGGAGACATGACCCAGAAGACCGAGGACATCCTCGGCCCTTATGAACTCCACGATTTCTTCCTTCACTCCTTCCTTCGCCTCGCCGCTTCGCCCGAAAAGACCCTCTTCCTCGCGGGTAGCGCGTTTGCGGGAAGGTACCCCCCGGCCGCGATCCGCAAATGGCTGCGGGTCTTCATCGAGCGGTTCTTCGCGGCGCAGTTCAAGCGTTCCACAGTGCCGGACGGACCCAAGGTGGGGTCGGTGAGCCTGTCGCCCCGCGGCGACTTCAGAATGCCCTCCGATTCGAAACCCACGACGTGGCTCGACACCTAGCGGCACTGTTACACTCCCGCTTCCCCAGGTTCCAATAGATCTTTCATGGCCGTTGTTCTGATCTGCACTCACCGGTCCCTCGACAGGGATCTCCAAGACACCGTCTTGTTTCGCTCCGGCATCGAGCGGGAGATTGTCCGTACTACCTCGGAGGTTGAAAGGCGGCTGGCCCAGGGAGGGGTGGCCCTTCTTTGCATCCACCGGGAGACCCAGGGAATCGAGGTCATGGTCCGGAACCTTCGCAAATCCCCGATCCTCAAGAAAACGTCGATCGTCGTCTTCTCCGAAGACGATTTCGACCCCTCCGAAATCGAGGTTCTCGAAGCAGGGGCCAACGCCATTCTGCGTCTGCCCCCGGCCGACGACTTCGACGAACGAGTGGGACGGCTGATCCAGGTTCCATCGCGGAAGGACGTGCGTCTGCCCGTGCGCCTTCAGGTGTCCGCGAGCAGCGGCTTCGGCGCCACCGTCCCGGTTCTGGCCCAGAATCTTTCCGCGACCGGCCTGCTGATCGAATCGAATCACCCGTTGAACATGGGAGACGAGGTGAGCCTCGCCCTCAGGTTCGAAGACTCGGGCGAGATCTTCGCGGCTACCGCCCACATCACGAGGACCGCGGGCCCGAACAAATACGGGGCTCAGTTCACATCGATCACGAGAGGGGAAGAGGCGCTCAAGAACTTCCTCGCGAGCACGTCCACCGCGTGACCCTAGAGATCCAGACACTCCAGATCGCCGATCTCGACCTGCCCACCGAGGTTTCAAGGCTTCGTGATCTCGCCTATGACCTCTGGTGGAGCTTCAACCCCAAGGCCTCCCGCCTCTTCGCCTGGATCGACCCCGAGCACTGGCGCCGCTACCACAACCCCGTAGAGCTCCTCATCAACGTCGACCCGCAGAAGTGGGTGGGGCTGCTCAAAGACGCGGAATTCCTCGAGGCCTACCGTCAGGCGATTGAAAGCCTGGAAGCGAGCCGGAGCGCGCGGAAGTTTATGGACGAGCGGCCCGATTTCCTTCCCGGGCCCGTCGCTTACTTCTCGATGGAGTTTGGATTGCACGAGTCGCTCGGAATGTATTCGGGCGGCCTCGGCGTTCTCGCGGGCGATCATTGCAAGGCGGCCTCCGACCTGGGTCTTCCCCTTTTCGGCATGGGTCTGCTCTACCGGTCGGGATACTTCAGACAGACCGTCGACGCTGACGGGTTCCAGCAGCACATCTACCCCGACTACGACTTCGCGCGCTTGCCGGTCCAGCCGGTCCGCGCCCCCTCGGGTGGGCCGCTCACCGTGCCCGTAGACCTTCCCGGCCGCGTCGTGCACGCCCTGGTGTGGGTCGCCCGGGTGGGCGGCGTGCACGTGTTCTTCCTCGACACCGACATCCCGCTGAACGATCCTTCCGACCGCGCCATCACCGGGCTGCTTTACGTGCGGGGCCGGGAGATGCGGCTCGCTCAGGAGGTGGTCCTGGGCGTGGGCGGCGTGCGCGCGATTCGCGCCCTCGGCATTCAGCCCGCGGTGTGGCACATGAACGAAGGTCACGTCGCGATGTTGACCCTCGAACGCGTGCGCGAGCGGGTGATGCGGGGCGAAGACTTCAAGGACGCGTGCGCGTCGGTCCGAAAGAACACGGTGTTCACGACCCACACTCCCGTGCCCGCGGGCAACGAGGTGTTCGCGTTCGACCTCGTGCGCCAGCACCTCGAGCCGTGGTCCCGGGACACCGGCGTTCCGACCGAGGAAATCATCGCGCTTGGATCCCACGAAGGACAGTTCAACCTCACGACCTTGTCCATCCGTTTCGCCGCCAGCACCAACGGCGTGAGCGAGCTTCACGGCCGCGTGTCCTCCGGGATGTGGAAGCACCTCTTTCCCGCCGATCACGAGTCGCCGGTTTTCGCGATCACGAATGGCGTGCACACCGAGACCTGGATCGGGCCGGAGATGCGCGCGTATCTCGTAAAGGAGATGGACCCCGAGTGGGGATCACTCCTGCTCGAACCCGAGGCGTGGCAGAGGCTGCGCGATGCTCCAGACGAAGGCCTCCTCGCGGCGCGGCGCGCTCAGAAGGAACGGCTCATCCGCTACGTGCGCGAGCGCGCCCGTAAGCAGGCCGCGCGCGAGGGCTCAGGACCTTCCGAACTCCGCCGCCTCGAAACCCTGCTCGACCCCCAGGCCCTCACCATCGGCTTTGCGCGGCGGTTCGCCACCTACAAGCGTGCCGTCCTGCTGCTCAAGGACTTCGACCGGGCCAAGGCACTTCTCCTCGATCCCAAGCGGCCGGTGCAGCTGATCTTCGCGGGCAAAGCGCATCCGGCCGACCGGGCGGGCCAGGAATACATACGGCAGCTCGCGGCCCTTTCCCGGGGCGAACTCGCCGGGCGGATCATCTTCCTCGAGGACTACGACATCGACATGGCGCGGATGCTCGTGCAGGGTGTCGATGTCTGGCTCAACACGCCACGCAAACCCCTCGAGGCTTCCGGCACATCGGGACAAAAGGCCGCGATCAACGGAGCGCTCAATCTCTCGATCGCCGACGGCTGGTGGGCGGAAGCGTTCGACGGCGAGAACGGCTTCCTGATTCACGGTGGCGACGCCACCCTTCAAGAAATCGCCCGGGGGGAAACCGCCGAAGAGGCAGCCTCCGCGACGGCCATCGCCCTGGCCGGGCTTGAAGAAGCCCAGGATCAACTCGACGCCCAGGCGCTCTACAACGAACTCGAAACCCGGGTGATTCCCTTCTTCTTCGGATCGGGCGCGCCTGGCGCATCGCCCGATTGGATTCGCATGATGAAGGCCTCGATCGCGACCATCGCGCCGCGTTTCTCCGCCAGACGAATGGCGCGCGACTACACGCTGCGAGTGTACGGCCCGGCCGCGCGAAACTAGCACGGCGCTGAGCTTCTCGGCGCCGTGCGTATCCCGGCGCAAGCCGGGATCCACTGACCGCTACTTGAAGGTTGGGCCGCGCGTGGCGGTCCTCGACTCCTGCTAGACCGTCGCGGCTTCGTTCTTGCGCCGGCAGTCGACGAACACCCTGAAGAGGCGGGCACGCTCGATCAACCGTTCGCGGATCATCGCTTCGCTCGAACCCGCATCCGGCGACGCGATCACAAGATCACCGTGGACCACGAAGGCCTGCGTGCCATCACCCGTGGTGTACTCGTCTCCCACCAGAATCAGGAAGAAGCCGCGGCGCAGATCTGAGTTCAGCAGGAACAGACGCTGGTAACAGGTGAGGGAGCCGCCCTCTGCGACAGTGCGGGCCATGGCCACGATGACGTGGGCGGCCTGCTCGATGATGCGCACGCCGTCCGTGTCGGAAACGATGTCGACCTCGTAGCCGAGCAACGAGAGAGAGCGTGCGAGCTCTTCCGCGCGCGGGCGGTCGTCGAGGGCCACCAGAGCGCGCTCGCCGGGCAGGGCGGTGGGCTTGGGTGGAGCGCCCACGGGCTTGGGCGGCGGCGCCGCCGCGGCGGGAGCGGCCGCCTGGGCTTTGGGCCCATCGGGCTTGCCGGCCTTGGGCCGGCCCGGGAAGCGGACCGGGGTCTGACACTTCGGGCACTTGACCGAGAACGGGCCCTCAGGCAGCTTGGGATTGTTTTCGTCGACGTTGACGACGTTGGAACAGGAGGAGCAGCTCGCTTGCATCTACGTTACCTTTCCAGGAGATCGTCCATGTCCGTCTTTTTGGCGGGAGGCGCAGGCGGCGCGCCCTTCTTTGCCGGGGTGGGTGGAGGGACTTTCGAGCCGATCGTCGACTTGGTGCCCTTCTGCTGCTTCGCCTCTTCCTCGGCCTTGTCGCCGCCCGAGCCTTGAGTGTCCAGCTTGAGCTGGAGGTTGGTGCGGTTGGTGGCGTAGGACAGGGCCAGTTCGCGATCCACGATGCCTTCGTTAATCAGGCGGTAAAGCTCGTTGTCGAAGGTCTGCATCCCGTCGAGCGACCCGTCCTCCATCGCGTCGTGGAGGCTCTTGCCGTCGCGTTCGCCTTCGAGAACGTACTCGCGCGTTCGCGACGTGGAGCGCAGGATCTCGCAAACGCCGATGCGGCCGCCGCCGATCTTCGGCACGAGGCGCTGGGACACGACCCAGCGGAAGGCCGCGGAGAAACGGGTTCGGACCTGCCGTTCGTCGGAGCGCGGGAACACGCCGACGATGCGCTCGATGGTTTTCGCGGCGTCGATGGTGTGCAGCGTCGAGAGCACGAGGTGACCCGTTTCCGAGGCTTCAAGGGCGATCGAGATCGTTTCCACGTCGCGCATTTCGCCGACCAGAATGACCTTGGGCGCCTGGCGCAGGGCGGCGCGCAGGGCGAGGGCGAAGGTCTGGGTGTCCATGCCCACTTCGCGCTGGTTGATGGTGGACTTGTGATGGGGATGGAGATACTCGATCGGGTCCTCGATCGTGATGACGTGCATCGACTTCTCGAGGTTCATCTTGTTGATGATGGCGGCGAGGGTGGTCGATTTGCCTGAGCCTGTGGGACCGGTGACGAGGACGATGCCGTTCCTCTCGTGAGCTATGTCTCCGAGCACGGGAGGAATGCCGAGCTGCTCAATGGTCGGGATCTTGCTCGGGATGACGCGCATGACCACGCAGAAGGTGCCGCGCTGGGCGAAGATGTTGACGCGGAAACGGGTGCGTCCGGAAAGGGAGTAGGAAAGGTCGGTGGATCCCGTCTTGACCAGCTTGTCGGCCGTATCTCTCTTGCCTGCGATGAGGCGCATGGCGATCTGCTCGGTCTGGTAGGGAGAGAGCTTGTCGATGCCCATGTAGTCGACGGCCTTGAGCTGGCCGTCGAGCTCGACCTGCGGCGGCCTTCCCACCGACAGGTTCAAGTCGGAGATCCCGGGCGCGAAGTCGAGCATCTTGTTGAGCAGCGGATCGAGTTCGAAGTAAGGCATGGGAGGCGTCCTCTCTGGTGAGCGACCTAAAACGTCAACGGGATCTTAGCCCGGGGAGCAGGGGGCGGGGCGTCCGTCCCAAGGTTCAAGGGTCAACCGCCGCCGACGAACGTCACGATCTCGAAGACATCGCCGTCCTCGACGTTCACCCGCGCTCGTTCATCCCTTCGGACGATCCGGCGGTTCCGCTCGACCGCCACGCGGTCAAGCGGGAGATCAAGCTTCAGGAGCAGCTCGGCGACCGAAGCACCTTCCGGGCACTCCGTCGCAATCCCGTTCACCGTGACCGCGAGACCGGCCAAGGGAATCAGCGCGCCGGGGACGCGGCCGCGCGCGAAGCGAGATAAGCGAGGACGAGCTGGTCGAGGGAAAGATCCTCGATCACGGTCTTGTCGTCCTGCGGCGCGTAACGGCCCTGCTTCACTTCATTCATGGTCGCGGCATGAATGTCTTCCATCAGTTTCGCGAGACCCTTGTCGTCCTGGGCTTCGGGCACATCCTTGTAGTGGAAGCGTTTCGCGCCGAGGATCTCGCCGCCCTTGTAGATGAGGGTGAGCACCATCGGAGTGGTCGGGCCCTTGTCCTCGGTCTGGACGTGGTACGTCACGCCCTTGTACTTGACGTCGGTATTGAAGCCCGTGACCATTCGGAAATCTCTCGAGCGGAATTGTAGAGGAAAGCGCACGCCGATTGTCCAGCCGGCCGCGGCTATGGGCGAGCGAAAGTCATCAAGGGCCCCGCAGGTAACATCACAACCGATGCTCCCCGAAGGCGACGAAAACTCCGATTCCGGCCGCGTCCCCATCTTCGGCACCTGGAAGGCGATATACGCCTCCGTGATCGTCGCCAACGTGATTGTGATGACTCTCGTCTATCTCTTCTCCCGGTTCCCCTTCTAGGCCGCGACCAGGCACGATGTCCACGATCGACTGGGTCGTCCTTGTCGTCTACCTCCTCGGGATCGTCGCCCTCGGGTATTGGGTCGGAAGAAATAATCGGAAGCTGGACGATTTTTTCCTCGCGGGGCGCGAGATGCCGTGGTGGGCGGTTGGCCTTTCGGTCATGGCCACGCAGATTTCCGCCATCACGTTCATCTCGACTACGGCCCAGGCCTACACCGACGGAATGCGTTTTTTGGTCGTCTACTTTGCTCTTCCCTTCGCGATGGTGATCCTCTGCCTCACCCTGGTCCCCTTCTTCTATCGGGCGAAGGTGTTCACGGCGTACGAATACCTGGAGCACCGGTTCGACCTCAAGACGCGCACGCTCACGAGCCTGTGTTTCCTGCTCCAGCGCGGCATGGCCGTGGGCGTCACTCTCTACGCTCCTTCGATCGTGCTCGCCTCCATCCTCGGCCTGTCGGAGACGACCACCATCGTCTTGATGGCGGGTGGAACGATCCTCTACGTGCTCAAGGGCGGCAATCGATCCGTGATCTGGACCGATGTCGTCCAGATGGGGATCATCTGGTTCGGGATCTTCTTATGTCTGTTCATCGCGATCTGGAACCTGCCCAACACGTTCTCTTTGAGAGACGCGCTCGGCCTGGCGCAGGCGAACGGAAGGCTCAACGCCATCAGCTTCGACACCAATCTCGAGACGCCTTACACGCTCTGGAGCGGCCTCATCGGCGGCCTCTTCCTGATGCTGTCGTATTTCGGCTGCGACCAGAGCCAGGTGCAGCGCTACCTCTCGGGCTCCTCTCTGAGGGAGAGCCGCCTTTCTCTGCTCTTCAACGCCTTCCTCAAGGTGCCCATGCAGTTTTTGATCCTCCTCACGGGCGCTCTCGTCTTCGTCTTCTACCATTTTGAAAAGCCACCGGCGCTTTTCAACCCGGTGGCGGAAACCCGGCTCAAAACCGCAGCACCCCCTGAGCTCGCTCCCGCCGACGCGCGCTATTCGGCCGCGTTCGAGACCCGGCGGAATGCGGCGGTCGCCTACGCCGAGGCCCGGAGGCGAGGCGGTGAAGGCGATGCCGCGTCTCTTGTCGCAAGCCAGGCGGAGTTCACCGCGGCGCGAAACGGCGTGGTGGACGTCTACAAAAACGCCACCGGCGACAAAGGCTACGGCGACAACAACTACATCTTCTTGACTTACATCCTGAACGAACTGCCAACCGGGGCGGTGGGCCTCGTGATCGCCGTGATCTTCGCGGCCGCGATGTCAACACTCTCGGGTGAGTTCAACTCTCTCGCCACCGCCAGCATGATCGACTTCGTGCGTCGCTTCCGCGCCCCGGGCTCGGGGTCCGATGCGGGTGATCTCATGCTCTCGCGCGCCTTCACCGCTTTCTGGGGCGGCTTCGCGGTCTTGATCGCGATGCAGGCGGGCCGCCTCGGCTCCGCGATCGAGGTGGTGAACCGGTTCGGTTCGTACTTCTATGGTTCGATCCTCGGCGTGTTCATGCTGGCGATCCTGACCAAACGCGCGAACGGCACGGGTGCTTCTCTTGGCCTTTTCGCCGGCATGGGGATTGTGGCGCTTGTCGCCGCCACCACGAAGATCCATTTCCTCTGGTGGAACGTCATCGGCGCTCTGGCCGTCTTCGTCATCGGCTACCTGATCAGCCTTGCCTCGCCGACGAAGGCTCCGGTCAAAGCATGAGCGTGCGAAAAGCGGGTGCTGGAATTCTCGGAGCCATGGGAAGCCCCGCGACTCCAGACCTCGCGGGCGCATCCGCCTTCGACTCTTTCTATCTGAAAGACCGCTACGGATCGAAGGCCATGCGCGCCATCTGGTCCGACCGTGCGATGGTGCAGGCGTGGCTCGACTGCGAGGCGGCCCTCGCCCTCGCGGAGTCGGACGTGGGTATCGTGCCTGTGCCCCTGGCGCGCGTCATCGCCAAGGCCGCGCGCGTCGAGAAGATCAGCCTGGCCGCGATGCGGGCGGAGTTCGACCTGACCTGGAATCCGGTGCTTCCGCTCGTGAACGCACTCCGCGCGCGGTTGCCTGCGAAGGCCGCGCAGTGGGTCCATTGGGGCGCCACCTCGAAAAACATCATGGACACGGGGTCCGCGATCCAGATCCGGGCCACGTATCGCGTGGTCTACGACGGCCTGGATCGAATCGAACGCGCCCTTCTCGTTCTCGCACGGAAACACCGCGACACACTGATGGCGGCAAGGACCCACGGACAGCAGGCGATTCCCGTGACCCTCGGCTACAAAGTGGCGGTCTGGATCGACGAGATCCGCAGACAGCGTGAACGGCTCCTCGAAAGCGAGAAGCGCGTTCTGGTTTGCGAGTTCGGCGGGGCGGTCGGAACCATGGCCGCGACCGGAAAGATCGGGCTGCGGATCCAGCAGCGTTTCGCGGCGCGGCTCGGCCTTCTCTATCCCTCCATCCCAACGAAGACGGCGGGCGACCGTTTCGCCGAGTTCTTCTTATTGCTCTCGTCGATCTCGGGAACCTTCAGCAAGATCGGAGCGGCGATCTACAACCATCAGCAGACGGACATCGACGAGCTTTCGGAGTTCAGCGTGGGCAAGGTCGGCTCGTCCGCTATGCCCCACAAGCTCAATCCGGTGGCGTCTGGTTCAGTGGTCCTGCTCTTCCGGCTCATCAAGGCACGCGCCACCGCGGTGCTCGACTATGTGCACTGCGAGTGGGAAGACGATCACCGTCAGGGCGAGACCCTGTGGTCGTTCGGACCGGAGATCTCCCTTCTCTTCGGAGCCCAGCTCGAGATGTTGGCGCGCGTGCTCGAGACGCTGATCGTGAAGCCTAAGAACATGCTGCGGAATCTCGATCGCACCGGCGGGGCGGTCTTGTCCGAAGCGCTCATGATGGCGCTCGCGAAGGGGATGGGCCGCGACCTCGCCCATGCGCACGTCCTCGGCCTTTCAAGGCTTTCCCGTGCAGAGGACAGACCTTTTTGCCAGGTGGCGCGAAACGATGCCAGGGTCAAGGCACTCGTGTCGCGCCGCGATCTCGACCGGGCCCTCAACTACCGGAGCGGCATCGGGCTTTCCACCTACTTCGTCGATTCCGTTCTCAAGCAGGCGCCTCGCGCGGCCCGCGCGTCCGCGAAAGGGCGGGCTCGAAAATCATGATCGAAACCGTTCCCACCCTCCGCCCGACCTACTTCTCCGCTTTCGGCGTCGACGAAAAACTGATTCGCGAGGCCATCGCCACAGCACTCTCCCAGGGCGGCGACTACGCGGATCTCTTCTTTCAGCATCGCGTGGCCCACAACTTCGTTCTCGAAGACGGTTCGGTCAACCGGGCCTTCAAAGGCACCGAGCTCGGCGTGGGTGTGCGTGTGGTGAAAGGCGACCAGACGGGCTACGCCTTCACCGAGGATCTGAGCCTCGAAAGTATCCGTGAAGCGGCCAAGACCGCCGCCACCATCGCCGAAGGACTCCGAAAAGAAGCTCCGGAAAGGTTCCATGTGACCGGGGGCCTTCCCTCGCGCTACGCGACCACGAGACGCTGGGACGACGTGCGGCCCGAGGAGAAGCTGCCTCTTCTCACCGGTCTCAACGACAAGACGTTCTCGATGAACGACGCGATTCGCAAGGTCAACATCACTTTCGGCGACGAGATAAAGGCGATCCTCATCGCCGACTCCACCGGCCGCATCGCCGAAGACGTCCAGCCGATGACGCTCCTCTACTTGAGCTGCGTCGCGGAGAAAAACGGCGAGCGTGAACAGAACACCTACGGCGTCGCCGCACGGCGTGACCTGTCTTTCTATTCGAAGGATCGCCTCGACCTCATGGTGAAAGAAGCCGTGGACCGGACGATGATTCTCTTCGACGCGGTGCAGGCTCCGGCGGGCGAAATGCCGGTGGTGCTCGGCGCGGGCGCTTCCGGCATCTTGCTCCACGAAGCCATCGGCCACGGCATGGAAGCCGATTTCAACCGCAAGGGAACCTCCATCTACGCCGACAAGATCGGCAAGAAGGTGGCCCATTCCTTCGTGAACGTGGTCGACGAAGGCACCGAAGAGGGCGCCCGCGGCTCGATCAATGTCGACGATGAGGGCAACTCCGTGGGCCGGACGAATCTCGTCGAAGACGGCGTCCTCACCACCTACCTGCACGACTCGATCTCCGCGAAGCATTACGGTGTCAAGCCCACGGGCAACGGCCGGCGGGAGAGCTATCAATATCCCCCGCTCCCGCGCATGAGATCGACCTACATGCTTCCCGGGCCGCACAAGAAGGAAGAAATCATCGCCTCAGTGAAGAAGGGTATTTACTGCACGAACTTCACGAACGGCCAGGTGCAGATCGGCGCCGGCGATTTCACCTTCTACGTGAAGAACGGCTACCTCATCGAGGACGGAAAACTCACGCGGCCCATCAAGGACGTCAACATCATCGGCAACGGGCCGAAGGTCCTCGAGCAGATCGACATGGTGGCGGACGACTTGACCATCGATCAGGGCGGCTGGACGTGCGGCAAGGACGGTCAAAGCGTCCCGGTCTCGCAGGGCATCCCGACCGTTCGCGTCGCCTCGATCACGGTCGGCGGCCGAAGCGACCGCTAAGGCCCGAAACCTCACCATGACAACTCGAGAAACCGTGAGCGAAGAATTCCGCGCGGTGGCGCGCGATGCGGTGAAGTCCGCGCAGGCGAAAGGAGCCCAGGGCGTGGCCGCGCGCATCGCGAAGGTCCGCGAAGTGGCGGTGCAGTGGCGCG
>JAYUUU010000046.1:0-7803 GCA_043754395.1 Vicinamibacteria bacterium | reverse complement strand
CACTCCTCCAACCTCGCCGACCACTCCGACCCCGGCACCCACGCCGGTTCCGCCTCCTCCCGCGGGCGGCGGCAGCCTCGTTGAGCAGAACAGCACCAGCGTCAGCTACGCCGGATCCTGGGCGCCCAACGGTCAGGCGACGAACAGCGGCGGCAGCGCGGTGCTCTCGATGGACAAAGGATCCACCGCGAGCTTCGTGTTCTCCGGAAAAGGCGCTTCATGGATCGGTTACCGTGACGAGTGGTCGGGTATCGCCACCATCAAGGTGGACGGCGTCGTCAAGGGCACCGTCGACGCGTATGCGCCAAGCGGCGTATCGCAGGCCACGCTCTACACCATCAGCGGTCTATCGAACGGCACGCACACACTCACCATCGAGGTGACGGGCACGCGCAGACCGGGTGCGGCAGGCTCGTGGATCTGGGTGGATGCTTTCGCGGTTTCCCGCTAACCGCGACTTAAGGTCGGTCCCGATGCCTAGCGTATCGCCAAGCCGATGAGGTGAGGCGAGCGCGGGCTGAAGGGCGAGTCGAATGACAGACCGACCGCACCGTTCAAGGTCGTGATGTTGGCAGTAACCGCACCAAACGCTCCGGCGTGGGTCAGCACGACCCCAGCGAAAGCACCCACCGGCACGCCGACCTGGGCGGCGGTCCTGAAGTCGGTCGAGTTCGGCGGCAACATAATCGTGAGCCCGGCGCCTTGAGGGGCGCCGGCGCTGTTGAAGGCGCGCAAGGTAACGGCAACCGACGCGTTCGTGTTGTTACGCATCTCGATGAAGCCTTCAAAGCCGGCCGCGCGGGATGTCCAGGGCGAGAACAAGGTTGTGTCTCGCATCTCGACGTTGATCGAGTGTGGGACCGCGCCTCCACTCAATCGAAGAATTCGAACCTTGTAAACGCCGGTGGTGACGGGCTGGAACACCATGGACGCAGGCAGGGTATCTCCGGGATTGTTCGGTGAACCCTCGAGATCGCCCGAGGTGACGAGCGGCGTGGGAGTCGCAGCCACGACACCCCCGTCATCCGAGAAGAGAGTCAGGGCCAGGGCCGGCGCGTCCGTGCCCTGCTCATGGCCGACCGGCCAGGCCGACAACTGGTAGGACCTCGATGCGAAGAGGCGCACGCGGTACCAGACCTCGGCGCGCACGTTACTCATCGAGTCCCGGCTGATTGAGTCATGGGCGATCGACCGAGCGCTCAGTGGTCCGATGTTGTTGCTCCCCGCGGCGGGACATGCGGCGGTCAAGAAGGTCCGGTCGGTTCCGTACGTGGTGCCTCCACTGTTCTGCCCGACCGCGCGGAAGTGATACGTGGCGTTGCAGGCAAGCCCGTTGACTACGAGGCTGACGTTCACCGGAGCGTTCCCCGCGCCGATGCCGAGGTTCGGACTGGTCACCCCGTAAGCAGCCGTGACGCCATACTCGAACCGCCGATACGTGACGCCGAGATTGGGGTCGACCGTGCCCTCAAGGGTCGCGCCGGTCTGAGTGAGGCTCGTGGCCGGGCTGGTGGTGACGGTCGGAGGCGAGGGGCAGGCAAGAGTGGTGAAGGTCTTGTCGGCGCCGGCCGTGGTGCCCGTAGCACTGGTGGCCACGAGTCGGAAATGGTAGAGGGTGTTGCATTGGAGCCAGTCGATCGGAATCGGGACGCTCACCGCCCCCGCCACGGGGGAGAGAGCCGTGGTGTCGGTCGTCGCCCCATAGCTCGTGCTGAGACCGTACTGGTAGAACGCCGTCCCGGCGAGGCCGTTCGCGTTCACCGTGCCGTTGAGCGTCACGGTCGAGTCGGTGAGAGCGGTCGCGGCCGCGGTCACCACGATCGGGGGCGGGATCTCGTCGTTCACGATCGTCCCAAGACCGGAAGCGTCGGCAAGAGTGGCATTTGTCGGATTCGAGAGGACCACCTGAAGTGTCTCATCCGCTTCAAAAACCGTGTCGCCCACTACCGCCACCGAGATCGTGCGGCTCGCGGTCAGCGGCGGGAAGGTCAGAGTTTGTAGCCCGCTCGCGGCGTAGTCGGCCGGAGCGCTCGCGGTGCCATCGAGAGTCTGAAACTGGACAGTGACGGTCTCGGTGCTCATGTGCGAGAGCGTCACGGGGAAGGTGAGATTCACGGTTCCGCCATTCCCTTCGACGACACTCGCGTCCGCGATCGAGATCAAGGGCTGCGGGGTATCGGGCACCGCCGCGAGGTAGACATCGGTATAGCCAAACGCGTGTCCGGCCGTCCCCTCCATGTTGTAGGTGCTCGAGTAGACGAGGGTCGTGCCGTCGCGGCTGATCGTGGCTCGGGGCTGGTACACGTAGTTCCCGGTCTGGCGGCTGCGGTGGTGGAGCAGTCTTCGGACCTCGGTTCCGTCGAGCTTCACCTGCATGATTTCGTTGGAGTAGGGCTTCCAGGCAGGGGCGGAAGGAGCCGGATCGGCGGGATCGTAGGTCTCGACAAAAGCCCAGCCGTCACCGTCTCCGGCGGTGATGTGGACGGCGAGACTCCAGTCGAGTTGAAGCAGGCAGGTCTGCTGAGCGTTCGACAGCCGAACCTTGACGATCCCGTTCGGGCAGTTTGGAATCGGTTGCGGGTCGTTCGAGTTCGCCCAGATCAGCACATCAGCGTTGTTCGTGTCGCGGGTCAGGTGCATGTGCCCGATGGCGCGCGTGAGCTGACGCTGGAAATTCATGTTCCGGTCGAAAAGTTCGACACCGTTGAAACGGGCGGTCCCGACGGCAATCCACCCGAGCGCCACGCTGTTGTCCGAGGCAAGGTAGAGCTGGTTGAAGGATTGCCCGATGGTGTCGAGGACCGGGCCCTTGGTGTTCGAGCTGATCTCGTAGACGAACACATACCGATTGGCAAGCCCACCAGGCGCATCTGCCGCAAAGACAAAGTGATCGCCATCCCGGCTGATGTCCGACTCGCCCCGACCGCGGATGGCGGAGTATTCACTGAAGGTGCGGACTGTTGTGGAGGTTCCCGCCGAAATATCGAGCCGCCTGAGCGTGTTCCCACTCACGTAGAAGAGAACATTCGGGTCGGTGCGCGACCAGCGCGGCTCGGTGGAGGCGTTCACGGAGAAGGGAAGATCGCGAACGTAGGTTCCATTTCCGTCGTAAAGGCCGTAGTAGCCCTGGTGTTGAAGGATCAACCAGCTGTTGTTGACGTTCCAGGGCGAAGCGGTCGGGTACTCCGTGCCGATCCAGAGAAGATTGCCGCTCGTCGCGTGGTTCGGTGTGTTCACCGCGTCCGACAGGCGTTTGATGGGCGTGGTGAAGGTCTGGTCCGCGTAGGTTTGGCCGAGGGCCGGGGGAACGAAGGAGTCGTAGAGCACCGGCAGGTGCACGCCCGAGTCGAGAATCACCGGCTCAGGAACAAGCGTGAGCCCCCACAAAGAAAAGAGGGCTCGCAGTCCCCACATCAGCGCGTGATCACGAATCCATCCACCCAGATCCATGCCCCGCCGGAGGTCGGAGCGCGGCGGCCCGTGGGTTGAATAGTGAGGGTGTGGAACCCGTCGCGAAGGTCAGAGGCGGTGTAGAGCTCGACCTGGCCGCGTGCGACCTTCGAGTAGGTATCCACGGTGGCCCGCCGTTTTCCATCAATCAGAACGTCGGCGATTCCCGACCACTCGTCGCGGTAACCGATCCAGCTGACCCCGGTGCCGGTAAAGGCGAGAGATACCGAGGATGTGGTCTCCATCGCAAGGCGGGCGCTGCGGCCACGATGAGCCGGGAGTCGGTTGGTGGACCACGGGCCCGTCCATGTCACCGCCTGGTCCTCCTGGTCGACCAGCGCGCTCGCAGCGCCGCGGTCGCGGTCGCGGCCGGAAGCCGGCCGTCGGCCCGAGTCCGAGTACCGCGGGTCGGGGTCCGGTGCGGGGGCGAGACGATCACGCCGATCCCTTGAGCCCGAGCCGTCGAACGACGATGTGTCTTCCCGAGCTTCTCCGACAATGAAGGCATCCACCCACACCCACGAACCCGAGGAGTCCTTCTGATGAGTGCCCTTTGGCCTGATGATGAGGGTGTGGCGGCCGCCCCGCAGGCCTTCGGCCTGGAAGAGCGTCGCCTGCGCCTGGGCTGGCTTTGCGAAGGTATCGATCGTGGCCTGGAACTCTCCGTCGACCAGAACGTCGGCGAGGCCGGACCATTCGTCCCGATAACCGATCCAGACGACGGACGTGCCGACAAAGTCGAGGCGGGCTTCGGCTCCCTTCTCCATCGAGAGCCGGGCGCCGCCTCCGCTGTTCAGAGGCAGCGCGTTCGTCGACCATGGCCCGAGCCAGGTCACAGCGTCACTCTTCTCCTCGATGCGCGAGGCGTCGTTGCGCGGGGAGTCGTTGCGCGAAGAGTCGTTGCGCGACGGGTCTCGGCGCACGGGGTCGGGGCGCTGGAGTGCCGCGCCCACGATGCTGGCGCCGAGCATCAGCGCGATGGCGGCCACCTGCACCAGCTTCTTGCGGATCGCGTATTTCACGAGATCCGCCCGGTTGTGGATGTCAAGCTTCCGCATGAGGTTGTACTTGTGGGCGTCGACGGTCTTGATGCTCAGGTTCAGGGTCAAGGCAATATCCTTGCTGGAATGGCCGTCGGCGAGGCGGCGCAACACCTCGCGCTCACGGTCGGTCAGGAGGTCGTAACGAGTCCCCGTCTTGTCTCCGCCTTCGCGCGCGTGCTCGATGACCACGGAGAGCGCGCGCGGGCTCATGTACCTCTCGCCCCGATGCGCGGCCTCGATCGCAAAGAGGAGTTCGGTAGTGGGCCCGTCCTTCAACACATAGCCCGCGGCCCCGGCGTCGAGGCACCCGGCGATCAGGTCCTCGTCATCGTACAAACTGAGGATCAGCACTTTCCCAGGCAAGCGCGCCTCGACGATGCGCCTCGTGGCCTCGAGTCCCGACAGCTCCGGCATGTCGATATCCATCAAGGCCACGTCCGGCCGGAGAGTCCGGAACTGGCTGACCGCTTCGAGTCCGTCCTTCGCTTCGCCCACGACTTCGAATCCCGGGTGCTCGCGCAGTATGGCGCGCAACCCCTCGCGGAGAAGCGGATGATCGTCGCAAAGGAGGATGCGGATCCGAGGATTCATAAGATCGCTCCTTTTCGAAGGGGAAGGCGGATCTCGAGGCGCGTTCCCGAACCGGAGCGACGGCGATCCTTTCGCTTGGACCTGACGGTGAGGTGGCCGTGCAAACCGCGGATCCGCTCCCGCATCGCGTTCAGACCGAAGGTGTGATCCGGACGCTGTGCTTTGACGTCAAAGCCTTTTCCGTCATCCTCCACTACCATGAAGAAGGTGTTCAAGTCCCTGCGGAGGGTCACGGTCGCGCGGCGTGCGCGGGCGTGCTTGGCGACATTCGAGAGCGCACCGAGGAGGACGCGATAAAGCGCCGCCTCGTGTCCTGGGGGCATGGAGACATTCGAGGCGGGTTCGACGAGGGTCACCTTGATGCCGGTGCGCCGCGAATACTGGCGGACGAAGTTGCGAAGCACCGGAATGAAGCCGAGGGTGTCTAAAAAGGCGGGGCCGAGGTCGAGGGTCAGGCGCCGCACGGATTCGATCGCATGGGCGATGAGAGCGAGTGCTTCTTCGAGCTTTGGCCCGAGCGGTGTCGGCCGGCCGCGGGCAAGCTCAGAGGCAATCATCTCGACATACAACTTCAGCACCACGAGATCGGCGCCCACTTCGTCATGGAGATCGCCGGAGAGTTTCTGGCGCTCCTGGTCGTCGAGCCGGCGCAGCCCCTCGACTCGGCCCTCGCAGTAGGCGGACGCCACGAGCCACTGGGTCGCCGAGGTGAGGCGGGCCGCGGCACGCGCTTCGGCGATGCCTGGAAGTGAGGGAAGACAGGCCTCGAGGTGAAGGCCCACCACCGCGATCGCGTGATTCTCGGGGACGCCGGCGCGCATGAGGCCAAGGGCGGTCCGCTCCACCGCCAGGCAATAGGCCTCGTCTCCCGAAGCGCTCAAGGGGCCCTCGCTCAGCAGGAACGTGTAACACGGGAGGAGATCCGGGGCGAGGAGAGAGGCGTACGCGTCGCGACGCGGCTCGAGGGTCCGAAGCAGCGCCTGGAACGCCCGCGTCACACGGCGCGCATCCCGACTCAGCAGTTCGAGAGCCCGCCCGAGCGGGCGTCTCGTCCCGTTCAGAAGATGGCCCAGTTCCGCCGCCTTGTCGGGCATCGAACCCGCCCTCTTCATGCGTGGCCCTCTCGCGGGGCGCCCGCGTCCTTCGAAATAGCGAGAGCGAGGTTCACAACCAGGGTGGTGCCGGCCACGCGCTCGACCACGCGCAGCATCTCGCGGCACCCGGCCTTGAGCGTGCGATGACGAGGCCCCAAGGCTGCGTACCAGACGTCGACGCGGTCTCGATACTTCGGCTGCCGTGGTGCTACGAGTGCCGCGCGCGGGCCACTCGCCAAAGGCCCCAGGCTGGCGAGAATCTCCCGCTCGGTGGCCCCGCGAATTCCCTTCCGCAGCAAAGACTCCCAGGACTCCTGTTCGAGCGAGCGATTGGAGAAGCGTCTTGAAACGAAGTGCGCGACGCGGTCCGGCAGATAGTTGATGAAGGGCAGTCCCGTGGTGTGGCTCTCGAACGGGAAGAAACGGTGCGGGGTCTGATTGAGGAGCAAGCGCCCGGAAGGTGCGAGGTGCTCCCACAAGCGCGGCATGATGGTCCGCCGCTCGTCGGGGAGGAGATGCTCGAACACCGCGCTCATCACGATGAAGTCGAACTGGCCGAGGCCCTCGGGAAGACTCGTGCCGGAGGGCGAGAGGAGAAACTCGACGTTGGTATATCCGTAGAACCGAAGCCTCCGTCGCGCGAGGTCGAGGTACTCCGGGGAGAGTTCAATCCCGACGATGCGCGAGCGGGGGAACATCCGGGCGAGGACCATGGTGGACGAGCCCGAGCCGCATCCGAAATCGAGCACACTCTTGCCGTCGAACTCCTCGGCGCTGACGTAGGGCAGAAAGTCGTTCTCGAAGAAGCGCTGGATCGATTCGGGATCCTGATCGCGGGAGATCTCATCGCACACCCACGCGACGCCCTTGACGTCGATGATCGCCTCGATGAGATCGACGGGATAGGTGGTCGGGCAGGAAATGGGAGCGCTCCCGTGCGGTCGGGCGGTCACAAGCCGCGTCGATCCCGGACGCTCCTCGATCTCGACCGTGCCATCGGCTCGCTGGAGATTTCGGCTCATGCCTCGCCCTCCCTCGCCCAGGTCACCTTTTGCTGACCGCTCGCGTGGCGGAAAAAAGCGAGTGCCGTGGCGCTTGCGAGCATGCAGACGACGTAGGGCACGCCGAGACCGGGGATCTTCAAATGCCGCAGGGAGTGCCCAAAAATCGCGGTCAGGTAAAAGGCGACCTGAGCCAGCAGGATCAGCTGAAAGAGGGGGCGGTCGAGGAGGAGGAGATTCGCGCCGAGCGCCATCAAGAGCAGCAACGGAGTGAGCAGGCGCAGCCCCTTGTGAGACAGGGTCTGCAGCAGGAGGGGATTGCCGAAGCCAAGCAGCCAGGTCTCGCGCGCGAACAGCTGAAAATTTCCGGAGATCGTTCGAACCTTGCGGGCGAACTCCCCGGTGAGCGAGGAGGGTGCTTTGTCATAGGCCCTGGCCAGAGGCTCGAAGACGACGCGGAAACCGCGGCGCACCACGCGCATCGGAGCGAGGACGTCGTCGAGGATGGTGTCCTTGGGCAACGGTTCGAACAACGCACGACGCATCGCGTAGATAGCACCAGTGACACCCACGACCGAACCCACTTGACTCTCGCAGTGACGGATGGCCTTCTCGATGCGCCAA
>JAYUUU010000045.1:0-6019 GCA_043754395.1 Vicinamibacteria bacterium | reverse complement strand
GACGACACCACCCGCCTATCTCGACCGCCATGACGAGTGCGAGGTGGTGACACCCGAGATGTCCACGTGGGGCGCTCAAGGTTATGCCTCAGTCTGGCTCAACGAGGCGAACGACTGGATCTACCCCCACTATGACGCCGCCGCGCGAAGGATGATCCGGCTCGCCAACCGACATCGCGAGGCCACGGGCCTTCTGAACCGCGCGCTCAATCAGGCGGCTCGCGAGCTGCTTCTGGCGCAGTCCTCGGACTGGGCGTTCATCATGAAGACCGGAACCATGGTCGAGTACGCCTCGAGGCGCGTGATCGAGCACCTCCGGCGTTTCGCCGACCTCGCTTCCGCGATCGAGGGTGACCGGCTCGACGAGCGCGCGGTCAAACGCTACGAAAAGGCCTGGCCGATCTTTCCCGCGATGGACTACCGCGTCTTCACAAGCACGCTCGGCTGAGCCGAGACTGCGGCCTGATTAGCGGATAATGAGGGCCTCTTGGCTCCTCCCCCTGTAGCCCGAAAAGCCCACGCCGTCCCCTCCGCGCACCCAAGTGCTCCGGTGCGAGAGATCGTGCCGCTGCTCGTCGCGCAAAAGGTCCTTACTCCCGAGCAGGCGGAAAAAGTCGAGAAGTTGATGAAGCTCGAGAAGCTTCCCGCGGACGACGCCATCGTCCGCCTCGGCATCGTTTCCGAGATTCAGCTGACGCAGGCGCTGGCCGAGGCCGCGGGTCTCAAGTTTCAGCGGATCAACCCGCTCGACCTCGATCTCGAAGTGGTCACGAGTGCTCTGCCCGCCGGCTTCGCGCGCAAGAACGGCATCGTGGCGATCGGCCAGAACGCGGGGAAGATCGTGATCGCGGTGCACGACCCCTTCGCACCTTTCCCTGAAGAGGACATCCGCCGCGTCACCGGGCTTGGGGTCGAGAGGGTGGTGGCGCCGAAGAGCGACATCGAAGCCATCTCAAGGTCGTTCTACGATCTCAAGACCTCGCTCAAGACCGCCGAAGCTCAGCTTCGACAAGGACGCATCCAGTCGGTCGACATCTCGAACCAGGAATTCCTTTCATCGAACCAGGAGGACCTCGACCCCGCCGCCGCCCCGGTGGTCAAGGCCCTCGACCACATCCTGTCCTATGCCTTCGAGCAGCGCGCCTCCGACATTCACTTCGAGCCCAAGCGCGAGCTCACCCTCGTGCGCCTCCGCATCGACGGCATCCTCCACGACGTTCATGTCATCCCGAAGATCGTGTATCAGGCCGTGGTTTCCCGGGTGAAGCTGCTCTCCGGCATGAACCTCGCCGAGAAGCGGCGACCGCAGGATGGCCGCATCAAGCGCGAAGAGAAGGGCCGTGAGGTGGAGTTGCGCGTTTCCACCATGCCCACGGCCTTTGGGGAGAAGGCGGTCCTCAGGATCTTCGACCCCGACATTCTGATGAAGGGCATCGAGGAGCTGGGCTTCGCGGGACCCGAGTTCCAGAAGGTGCTTTCGTTCATCGAGCGCCCGAACGGAATCGTGCTCGTGACCGGGCCCACGGGGAGCGGGAAGACCACAACTCTCTATTCCATCCTTCGCCATCTCTCGAAACCCGAGGTCAACATCGTCACCATCGAGGACCCGGTGGAGATGGTGATCGAGGATTTCAACCAGGTTTCGGTGAGGCCGCAGATCGACGTCACTTTCGCGGCGGCGCTTCGCACGGTCTTGCGGCAGGACCCCGACATCGTCATGGTCGGTGAGATCCGTGATTCCGAGACCGCGGACCACGCGGTGCAGGCGGCTCTGACCGGCCACCTCGTTCTTTCGACCCTTCACACCAACGACGCGCCTTCGTCGATCACGAGGCTTCTCGACCTCGGCGTGCCGCAGTTCCTGGTCACTTCGACCCTCGTGGGTGTGATCGCGCAGCGACTCGTCCGGACCAACTGCCCTTCGTGTCTCGTCGAGCACGCCCCGACCGACGAGGAAGTGGCGGGTCTGCGGGTTCCGAGGGAAAAGCTCGGGGGTGCGCTCTTCAAGAACGGCGCCGGGTGCCTCCAGTGCCGTCAGACCGGCTATTCGGGGCGCGACGGCATCTACGAGATCATGAACGTGTCCGACAAGGTGCGCCTGCTCGTGGCCCAAGGCGCCTCGTCCGTCGACATCCGCAAGACCGCGCGGGAAGAAGGCATGCGCAGCCTCCGCGAGTCGGCGTTCGAGAAGGTCATGCGCGGCCGGACGACCGTGACCGAACTCGTCCGCGTGACCGGGAAGTGACCGCGCTCAAGATCTAGAAGGCGCCGTCATTGCGAGGAGTCGCTCCGTTAACCGTCACGACGAAGCAGCTCGCCGAACGAGCCGCGATCGTCATTGCGAGGAGCTCATTGACCGGGGGCGACGAAGCAATCTCTCTTCGGAGTCGAGCAGGATCGTGACCGGGCCGTCATTCACGAGGGCCACGTCCATCATGGCCTGGAAGACGCCGCGACGCACCGTCCGCCCGGATGTCTCCAGGCGGTCGCAGAAGGCCTCGTAGAGCTTCTTCGCCTCGTCGGGAGCCGCTGCATCGATGTAGCTCGGCCGCCGTCCCTTGCGCGAATCGGCGAGGAGTGTGAATTGCGAGACCACGAGAATTTCCCCCGCGGTGTCCATCACCGAGAGGTTCATGGTCCCCGAGGTGTCATCGAAAATCCGGAGATTCAGGACCTTCTCGGCCATCCATTGGAGGTCGGTGTCCGTATCGCCTTTCCGAACCCCGAGGAGGATGAGGAGGCCCGGACCGATGGAAGAAACCTTCGACCCGCCCACAAAGACGCTCGCCGACTTGACCCTTTGAACCACCGACCGCACAGAGGAAGGTTAGCTCCCCTGGCGTGCGATACTTCAAGGACGAAACATGCGCGCCACCGACCACGATGTCCAATACCTAGCCCGGAAGATCATCAGAACCCTGACCACAGCGGGCCGCATCGACTGTGACAATGAAGAAGCGGTAGTGATGGGCCTGACCGGAGCGCTGCTCAAGGAAATCCGCCTCGAGGACGCCTTGAACGAGGAGGCCCGCGCGATCCTGATGTCGCACTCCACCACCATGGCGCGCGACAACATCACGGGGCTCGACATGTTCCGCAAGGTGAAACGCGAGCTCGCGAAGAAGAAGGGGATCATCCTGTGAGACTCTCGCGAGAGAAGATGATGCAGCTCTCACACGTGGCCATCGGCTACTTGAAAGATGAGCCCATGGTTGAGTTCTTTGCTGATCCCAAGGACATCCGCGCGGAGATCTTCAAATTCATCGAAAACGAGGGGAAGATCGACGAGGCCATCGACATTGCGGTGCGCCAGAAGATCGAGACCCAGAAGCGGGGCATCCCCGAGGGTTCCGAAGAGTGGGACATCCTCTACCGGAAGTACTTCGAGGAAGAGTCCACGCGCCGTCGTCGCTAGGTCCAGGCAGGGCCGGAAAGCCTCACCATGTTCGGTTGTATCGGCGGTCTGTTTCGCACAATCTTTTTCCTGGTGGTTCTCGCCCTCCTGGGCGGTGTGGCCTACTACTACTTAAGGCTCCACCCTGAAAAGGCGCCCTGGAAGGGCGGCATGGCCACGGTCCAGCAGAAGGTGGAAACCGCGAAACTGGGCGCTGAGGTCAAGGCTGCCCTCTCCCTTCGCGAATCCCTCAAGAACCTCGACATCAGCGTTTCCGCCGAGAAGGACGTCATCAGTCTTCGTGGGAGGGTTCCAAGCGCCGAGGTTTCGAAGACGGTCGAGGGCATCGCCGCATCTGTCCCGGGCGTCCGTCAGGTGGTGAACTTCCTCGAGATCGATGGGGCCGCGGGAACGAAGACTTCTGAAAGTGACCGCACCATCGGCGAACGCGTGGACGATGAGGCTCTCGAGCTCAAGGTTCGCGCAGCCTTCAAGCTGGACAAAGAACTCGCGGGGGCCGGCTTCGAGGTGAAGGCCATGCGCCGGAATCTTCAGATCACCTCGGCCACCGCGACCGCGGCTCAGAAGACGCGCGCGCTGGAAGTTGCGAAGTCGATCGAAGGCGTCCTAAGCGTCACCATGTAACCGCGCGCCCCCGTTTGGGTGCGGCGGTCAGCGGTCTTCGTCTTCGGTGGCTTCGACTTCGAGGGGTGCGAGCGGCTTCACGTCGAGGAGCGTTCCGCCGAAGAGGTCCAGGGTTCGTCCCACCACAGGATCGGCCGCGGCCTTCGCCTTGAGCGCCGCTTTGTCCGCGGATTTGGGAGCAGTTGCGCGTGGCTCAGGCTTCGGCTTCGATTCCTCGGCTGGCGGCGCAGGTCGAGCGGGCCGGGGCTTCTCCGGACCCTTGTCGTCGACTTCATCCTGTCCGCCCGGCTTGAGGACCACGCGAAGCTTCTTGCCGAACGCTTTCAGGGCATTGGCCGAGAGCGCATCACGTTCGGACTCGAGGAAACTGACCTGGGAGGGAGCAACGCCGATCACCAGCGAGTCGCCCTCGACCGAAGCGCTCGCCCCGCTGAGCGCTGAGAGAAGCATCCGCCCGGTGGTCGCTTCCCGCAATCGATCGATGGCGGAAAGGCGCGAGTCGATGCCAGACGCCGGTTCGGGTGCTTCGACCTTTGGCGCGGGTTTTGGAGCCGAAGTGCTGGGTTCTTCAGCCGGAGGCGTGATCCGTCGGGGTGGTGCGGGGGGTGACAGGGCTGGGCCCGCGGGAAGGCGCGGACGCTCTGAAGGAGCCGAAGCAGTAAGCACCGGGCGAGGCGATGTACCGAGGAACTGCTCCACACGAGCTACGAGGTCCGCGAAGCTCACCAGCCGGCGTAGTTGCGCGGCCTTGAGCAGAGCCATTTCGAGACTGAGTCGCGGATCGGGATCGATCGACTTGCGGAAATCGAGTTCCGAGCGGGACAGTGAATCGACGAGTCGCAGCAGGTCTTCTTCTGGAATTGAGGCCACGAACTGCGCCGCCGCCTGGCGGTCTTCAGGAAGAAGGTCGACACCGTCGCTGTCGGGCGAGATCTTGAGCACCAGGAGATCGCGCCAGTACAAGAGCAGCTCGTGCGAGAAAGCCGGGTAGTCGACACCGTAAGACGCGAGGGTTTCGATCACGCTCAGAACACCTGCGGAGTCGTTCTCGAAGACCGCGCGGGAGGCCTCGCGCAGCAGGCCCCGATCGACCAGGCCGAGCAGCTGCACGACGTCTTCGTCCTGAACGCGCGCTCCGGTGAAGGCGTAGACCTGATCGAAAAGGGAAAGGGCGTCGCGCACGCTGCCCTGCGCGGCCCGCGCGATGCGGAGCAGAGCGGAATCCGAGATCTCGATCTTCTCGGAGTCGGCGATCGACCGCAGATGTGCTGCGAGTGCTTTTGCGGGAATCAGCCGGAACGCGTGGATCTGACAGCGCGAGAGGATTGTCTCCGGCAACTTTTGGAGCTCCGTTGTCGCGAGGATGAACTTCACCCGAGGCGGAGGCTCTTCAAGGGTCTTCAAGAGCGCATTGAAGGCGTTGACCGAGAGCATGTGGACTTCGTCGATGATCCACACGCGGAACCGGTCGCGGCTCGGGTTGAAACGAACCGTATCGATCAGGGAGCGGACATCCTCGACCTTGCTGTTGGATGCGCCGTCGATTTCCTGAACGTCGAGTCCGGTGCCCGCGGCGATCTCGGTGCAGGAAGGGCACGTGCCGCAAGGGTCGGGGGTGGGGCCCTCAGTCGAAGAACAGTTGAGGGCCGCGGCGAGAATGCGCGCGGTGGAGGTTTTCCCGACCCCGCGGGCGCCGGTTAAGAGGAACGCGTGCCCGATGCGGCCCGAACTGAGCGCATTGCGCAGGGTGCGGGTGACGGTTTCCTGGCCGACCACCTCGGCCAGTGTCCTGGGACGCCACTTGCGCGCGAAAACGACGTAGCTCATTCGAGGGTTCAGGGTTCCTGGGGTTCTGGCCGCCTTCAAGCGGCGATGTGCGAGAGGCCGTGCGTGAACCCCGAGCCGACCGCGTCACCCAACGCCTCGCCTAACCGTTGCTCCCTTCCGGGCCTGGCGGGGTTAAAGGCGCGCATCGTCGCG
>JAYUUU010000044.1:0-6333 GCA_043754395.1 Vicinamibacteria bacterium | reverse complement strand
GAGAGCCGGTTCGAGTTCAGCCGGTTGAGGGCTTTGATGGCCGCGACGGTGGTGCTGTGGCGGGCGGCCACGTCAGACAGCGTGTCGCCTTTGCGGATTCGATAGGAGGAGGACGAGGCGGCGGCGGCGCGTCGGCCGGTGCTCGCGACCACCGCGGGCTTTCGCGCGGACCGCGGAATGGCAAGTTCCGTCCCGGGGCGAAGCCTGGCCTTGAGGTCCAGGCCGTTGATACGCGCGATCTCGCTCGACGAAACCCCGAACGCTTTCGAGAGCTGGGAGAAGGTCTCGCGCTTTCGGACTACATGGCGCGTGTAGCTCATCGAGCGCTCGGTTGCGAGGCAGGACGTGATCAAGTCACCGGCGCCGTGCGGGACGCGAAGGTCGAAGGCCGAGGCGGGGGTGAGACCGCGCCGCAACTCCGGATTCAGGAGCCTGATCGCGTCGGCCGCGGTGCTTCCACACCGCGCGACGATGGTGATGGGGTAAGAAGCGGCCACCCGAATGGTCTCGGTGGGTTTCGCGACAACGGGCGCAAGTTCGATTCCATAAGAGTCTGGAGACTTCGCGATCACGATGGCGGCATGGATCAAAGGGACGTAGTTCTTCGTCTCGGACCGGAACGAACGTGTCTTGGCGAGTTCCCAGAAATCGTTGGTTTGCGCTTTCTTGATCGCACGCTGCACCCGGCCTTCGCCCGCGTTGTAGCCGGCGAGGGCGAGGTTCCAGTCGCCGAACATCGCGTAGAGGTTTTTGAGGTATCGCGCCGCGGCCACGGTCGCTTTCTCCATATTCGACCGCTCGTCGACGAAGAAGTCCTGCTTGAGCCCATACTGCTTCCCGGTCGACGGGATGAACTGCCACAGACCCTTGGCCTTCGCCCGGGAAAGAGCCACCGGATTAAAAGCGCTCTCGACGATCGGGATGTAGGCGAGATCCTGCGGAATGCCGGCCTCCGCCAGGATTTCCCTTATGCGCGGAAGATGGGGCAGGCCGCGGGAGAGGGCCCTCGAGAACCAGTTCCGAAACTTCCCGCTATAAAGGTTGATCGCCCCGACGACCTGATCGTTCATCTCGATGGGGAGGTCGACCTGCTCCGATCCAAGAACCGCGGCGTTGGTTTGGCGGGCCTCCTCCGTCGGGCGAAGGGTTTCGATCTTCTCGCCCAGTTCGGCCAGGGTGTTTTCTGGAGGGTTGGTCGGAGGCGTCGCCTCGTCTTCGGCCGGTTCGAGGGGTTGAAAGGACGGTGTCGCGGGAAGGAGGCTTCGTGCAGACCCGGCCGCCACTTCCGCCCCATGGATCCTCTCCACCATATCCAGGTAGGCCTTTTGGATGCGGGGATCCGATCCGAGCGCCTGCTTGAGGCCCACGAAGACGTCGAGCGCGCCATCGAAAGCCGACTGCGCTTCCGCCTCCCTTCCCGCAGTGAGGGCGTCCTTGCCCTCCCGAAAGAGGCCTTCCGCCCGTTGAAGCTCGGCGCCGATGTCCGTGGGGAGGACGGGGCTCGCGGTCGCGAAGGAGCCGGTCACGGCGAGGACCGTGAGGATCGCCACACGCATGGCTCGCCCCTTCCAACAATTCGCCTTGTTCATTGGGCAGACTCTACCAAGCCTGCCCCTTTTAGTCTCAGCCCCGGTGCGGGACCAGGACGTCGCTACCCTGGGCCTCGTCTCGAGCCGCGGGTGTGACGAGGGCCTTGGGGCCGAGGTGGAGTCGTCGCCCTTCACGCTTTGCGCGCCGCACATCCTCCTCGCAGACGAAATCAACGGTCTGGACGGGCGCGGTCTCGGGACCTCTGGGGCCCGGAGTGGATGCGGCGCCCAGGGGCCGAATCCGCGCCAGGCGCTTGATATTGATCAGATGGAGGGGGGTAATGTTGTCCGAGGTGATGTTGCCGGCCGCGGCGCCGCAACCGAGCGACATCGAAGGTTCGAGGGCGGTGGTGTGGCCGGTTGCCCCCATCGAAGTCTGGGAGTTCGCAATAACCCGCGAAGCAGGCTGAGCCAGGGCGAACCGCCTGAGCAGATCGTCGTCCTGGGCATGGATGCCCGCGGTGTGGCCCGTCCCTCCAAAAGCGAGCAGCTCCTGGCATCGGCGAATGCCCTCATCGGGTCCGCTCACTTCATAAAGGGCGAGCACGGGGCAGAGCTTCTCGGCCGAGAGGGGGTGTTCGCGGCCCACTCCGGCCAGCGGGGCGGCAAGGGCCCGCGTCGACGGATCGACCCTGAAGCCCGAAGCCTCAGCAAGAGCCGGCGCTGCGCGGCCCACGGCTTTCGCGTTCACCAGACCCCGTTCGCCGATCACGAATTTCGCGACCTTCGAGGCTTCGTCCGCCGAGAGCATGTGCACTCGCTCGGATTCGAGAGCCTTCAAAACGGACGGAGCGATGGATGAATCGAACACCAAAGCCTGTTCGGAGGAGCAGAGTGTGCCGTAGTCGAAAGTCTTCCCGGCGATGACGTCCTTCACCGCGCGCGCGGTTTCGGCCGACGCATGTACGTAGACCGGCACATTGCCCGGTCCAACGCCGTAAGCCGGCTTCCCGGAGGAGTAAGCCGCCCGCACCAGGCCGATTCCGCCCGTGGCCAGAATCACCGCGGTGTGGCGACTCTTCATCAGGGATTCCGTGGCCGCGAGCGATACTGATTCCAGGCACTGCAGCGCTCCTTCGGGCAGGCCGCTTGCTCGCGCGGCGGCTTCGAGGACCCGGAAGGACTCGATCACGCAAAGTCTGGCCGAAGGATGCGGGCTGAGGATGACCGCGCAACGCGCCTTCACGCCGATCAGCGCCTTGAAGATCGCGGTCGACGTGGGATTCGTGGACGGGATGATCGCGGCGACCACACCCATCGGCTCGCCGATACGGGTGATGCCGGTGCTCGCATCGTCGCCGATGACGCCAACCGTCTTGATAGGTGCGATGTGGGTGGCGACTCGGTCCGAGGCGAAGAGGTTTTTGGCGGTCTTGTCGGGCACATTGCCGAAGCCGGTTTCGCGATTCGCAAGCTCCGCGAGCCGCGCAGCTTCCGGGATTGCCGCGCGCGACATCGCCGCGACGATTCGATCGACGTCGGCCTGGGTGAGGGAGCGCATCGCGGCAAGCGCTGCGTGCGCTCGCGCTGCTTTGTCCGCGGCTTCCGCAAGAGCCGTCTGGTCGTTCGTTGTGAGGGATTGCGCCACCAGCCTCAGTTGACCGCGTTCCGGGGCGAAGATCAACTCGCGGTGTTCGATTAACGTTCGCGCGCTCTGATGAAAGTCCCGCGTCTCTATCGCGATCTCGCCCCGTGGTGGCATCTCTTCTCGAGCCCCTCGGACTACCGGCTCGAAACCCGGCCGTTTCGGCGGCTCCTGCTATCCCAGGGCGACCGGCCGGCAAAGAGTCTGCTCGAACTTGGTTCGGGGGGCGGGAACAACGCGACGTATCTCAAGCGCTGGTTCGACATCACCCTCGTCGACCTCTCGCCCGGGATGCTAAGGGCGAGCCGTGGGCTCAATCCCGAATGCGAGCACCTCGTCGGGGACATGCGGACCGCCCGGCTCGGTCGCACGTTCGATCGCGTGTTCATTCATGACGCGATCATGCATATGACCAGCGAGAAGGATCTCGTGAAGGCGCTGCGCACGGCGTTTCTTCATACCCGTCCCGGAGGGGCGACGCTGATAGCACCTGATTGCACCCGCGAAACCTACGCGCCGCTGACTCACCACGGAGGCAACGACGGTCAAGGCCACGCCCTTCGCTATCTTGAGTGGAACTTCGACCCGAACCCGGACGACACGAGGTTTGAAGTCCACTTCGTCTACATGCTCCGTGATCGCCGCGGCAGGGTCCGCGCCCATCAGGACGTGCATGAATTCGGACTGTTCCCGAAGTCGACGTGGATGCGCGCCCTGCGAACCGCGGGTTTTCGGGCTCACCATATCGATGACCCCCTGCTTCGCCGCGATGTCTTCATCGGCAAAAGGCCCCGCGTTCCTCGCTGACGGCGCGAAGTTATCCTCGGATCATGGACAGCCGTCCTTACTGTGTCGTCGGTGCTGGACCCGCGGGTCTTGCCGCCGCGCGATGGCTGAAGGCCCTGGACGTGCCCTTCGAGGGGGTCGAGCGAAACCCGGGCGTGGGAGGCATATGGAACATCGGCTTTCCCGGCTCGCCGATGTACGAGTCTGCCCACTTCATCTCTTCGAAGACCCTGTCGGGTTTCTCGGACTTTCCCATGCCGCAGTCGTATCCCGACTATCCGTCGCACCGTCAAGTCCTCCAATACATTGAGAGCTACGCCGAACGCTTCGATCTGCGCCGCCATTTCAGGTTCGGGACTTCGGTTCAGTGGGCACGCCCGGACGACGCGGGCGGGTGGACCCTCGGTTTCTCCGACGGAACCGAAAAGCATTTCGCCGGGCTCATCGCCGCGGTCGGGTGCGAATGGCGGCCGAACCTCCCGACCATCCCAGGGGTCTTCGAGGGAGAGGTGCTGCATTCGCAGGGCTACAAACATCCCCGACAGTTCGAGGGCCGTCGCGTCCTGATCGTCGGCGCGGGAAACTCGGGCTGCGATATCGCGTGCGATGCCTCGCGGTCCGCGACCAAGGCGCTCATCAGCCTTCGGCGCGGGTACTACTTCGTTCCCAAGCACATCTTCGGCCAACCCGCCGACGTGTTCGCTGAATCCGGGCCGCACCTGCCGTATGCGATCGAACGGCCATTGCTCCAGGGCCTCCTCCGAATCCTCAACGGAGACATCAGGCGCTTCGGCCTGCCCCGGCCCGATCACTCGATCCTCGAATCGCACCCGGTAATGAACACCCAGATCCTCCACGCCCTCGGGCACGGCGACATCGAGGTGCGCCCCGACGTCAGGGAGTTCCGAGGTCGCGAGGTCGTTTTCACCGACGGCCGCACGGATGTCGTTGACCTCATTGTGTTCGCCACCGGGTACCTGCGGGGCGTTCCCTTCCTGCCCGCGGGACTCCTTGCGGACGACGATGTCTCGGAGCTCTTCCTCAATGTGTTTCATCGGCGCAGGGGAGATCTCTTCGTCCTCGGCCATTTCATCGCGGATGGCGGCGCCTATCCGCTCATCGACCGACAGGCCGAAGTGGTGGCGCGCGTGGTCGACGCTCGACGACGGGGGAGGAAGCTTCCGGACTTCGAGGCAGCCATGTCCTCAAAAGCTCCGAGTTTTGCGGGCGGCGTTCGCTATCAGAACGTCCGGCGGATGTCGAATTATCTGAAGAGCCGGCCTTATCGCGCTTATCTAGACGGGCTACTCCCGGCGCTGCGAAACGGATAGCCTCCTCGCGCGATGATGACTCCGACAATGAACTCCAAGCGCCGATCCCTGTCGCCGGCGTGGATTGCGGCGATCTCATTGTGGATCTCGTGCAATTCTGCGCCTCCGCCGGCTCAGGGTTCCGTTGTGATTCCAGCCGCAGGCTCAGCTTCTGAACCAACCGAGGCCGGGGACGCTCCTCCGCTCATGCCCTTCGGCGTCCCGGAGTGCGACAAATTCGTGGAGAAGTACGTCGCCTGCGTCGAAGCCCGCGTTCCCGGTGAGCTCAAGGAAAAGAAGATGGACGAGCTTCACGAGCATCGCGCAAGGTGGCGTGAGCTCGGGAAGATGGAGCAGGGCAAACTCGCGATGGGCCTGTCGTGCCGCGGAGTTGCGCAGAGGCTGAAGGCTGACCTGACCCTCGACCACGGCTGCGAGTTTTGAGCGCCCGGGCGCCAAAGCGTCAGGCCGCCTCTTTGATCGCCTCGCTCAGCTTGTTGGCGATCTCGCCGATCTGCGCCTTCTCGATGATCAGCGGCGGCGAGAGCGCGATGATGTCGCCGGTGGTTCGAATCAGAAGGCCTTTGCGGAAGGCTCGCACGAAGACATCGTAAGCGCGGGCGCCCACCTTGCCCGGGATCGATGAGAGCTCGATGCCGGCCACCAGACCAAGGCTGCGGATGTCGATCACGTTCGGCGCGCTCCGCAGAGAGTGCATCGTTTCTTCCCAGTGGGCCGCCATGTCGCTCGCCCGCTCGAAGAGTTTTTCCTCGCGATAAAGGTCCATCGTCGCGATACCGGCGGCCGCGGCGACCGGATGGCCCGAGTACGTGTAGCCGTGGAAGAGCTCGATGGCGCCCTCGGGGCCGGTCATGAAGGCTTCGTGAACTTTGTCGCTTGCGAACACCGCACCCATCGGGATCGTGCCGTTCGTGAGGCCCTTCGCCACCACCACGAGGTCAGGAGTCACGCCGAAACGATCCATCGCGAAGGGCGCCCCGAGACGGCCGAAGCCGGAGATCACTTCATCGAAGATCAGAAGAATGCCGTGCTTGTCGCAGAT
>JAYUUU010000043.1:0-1528 GCA_043754395.1 Vicinamibacteria bacterium | reverse complement strand
GGGCGCACCCGCGTCGCGCGCCAGAGATATCCTGCCGTCAAGCATGGAGTCTGGACTATTCGTAGCTGCCTTCATCCTCACGGCGGGCCTTCTCTGGCTGTTGGTGGCCCTTCTCCCTGTGCCCTTCAAGATCTCAAGGAAACTCGCGGAGAACATCGCCCAGGAGGCAGGCTCGCGGTTCCGTCTTGAGCCTGCTCCCGAGGCCGGAAGGCCCGGTCAGTGACCGCGAACTTTCTTGCGGATGTGAAATTCGGCGCGAGGATGCTGGTGAAGAGCCCTGCCTTCACCCTGGCGGCGGTCGGGGCCATCGGCCTTGGGATCGGCGTGAACAGCATGATGTTCACGATCTACAACGCCGCCCTCTTCAAGAGCCTGCCATTCGAGAGCCCGAAACAGGTTGTGCATGTCCACAGCCGGAGTCTCTCCGAAGGATGGGACGGGCGCGGGTTCTTCTACGAAGACTTCCTCGTCCACCAGGCGGAGTCCCGGTCGTTCAAGGGCCTTGCCGCCTTTATGGAAAACAGCTATCGGCTCACCGACGAGGCCGGGATGGTGCAGAGTATCGGAGGGTGCCTGGTCACCCCGGGGCTGTTTACACTGCTGGGTCCAAGACCGATGCTCGGGCGCGACTTCCGAGCCGAGGACGGAAGGCCTGGGTCGCCAAAGACCGCACTCATCAGCTACGGCCTGTGGCAGTCTCGCTTCGGTGGCGACGTATCCATCGTGGGCCAAAAGATCCGGCTGAGTTCGCAACTCACCACGATCATTGGGGTGATGCCGCCGGGAATGATGTTTCCGCGGACCGCGCGGATATGGGTTCCGATTGTCGACACGCCCGAAAACCGGGACTCGTTCTACCTGCGTTACGGTTTGTTCATGGTGGGCCGTCTGAGCGATGGGACCACACCAAAACTCGCGGAAAGCGAGCTTCGAAGGATCGCCGCGCGCATCGAGGCCGGTAGCCCGCGAGCGAACAAGGGGGTGGAGCCCGTGGTTCTGCCTTATGTCGAGTGGGACGTCGGGCGGAAGGACCGGCTGATGGGCCAGATCGCGCTTGGGGCCGCTCTGTTCGTGTTGCTGATCGCCTGCACGAATGTCGCGAACCTGCTTTTGTCCCGGGCGGTGGACCGGATGCGCGAGGTTTCGATCCGCATCGCCCTGGGTGCGACGCGTTTCCGGGTCATCTCTCAGTTGCTGACCGAGAGTCTCCTCCTGAGCGTCCTCGGCGGCGCTTTGGGCCTCTCGCTCGCCGTGATCATGGTCAAGCTCTTCGTGCTGGCGATCCAACCGCTTGGGCCGCCCTACTGGATCGACTGGTCGATGGATGGTAGATCGCTCGCCTATTTGATGGCGATAAGTGTTGCGTCCGGAATCCTCTTCGGCCTGGCACCCGCCCTGCACGTCTCCTCGAGCAACGTCACGGAGGGACTGCAGGAGGCAGGGCGGCAGTCGAGCGGCGGGACGCGCGGTCGTTTCCTTACGAGCGGGCTGGTGGTCCTCGAAATCAGCCTGACTCTGGTCCTGATGG
>JAYUUU010000042.1:0-4537 GCA_043754395.1 Vicinamibacteria bacterium | reverse complement strand
ACGGGGGTCTGGGGGGCGGGTCCGTGCAACGCCCCCCAGCTAAAAAATGGTCGGGATGGGAGGATTTGAACCTCCGACCCCCTGCACCCCAAGCAGGTGCGCTATCCAGGCTGCGCTACATCCCGACTGAACGTCAACGAACGAGGGCGGGGGAGTCTATCAGCCTTCAGCAAATCACTCGACTTCGCCTGCGACGAAAGCGGTGACTACTTGCGATCCAGGACCTTCAGCAGCGCCTTCAACTCTTCCTTCACTTCCTGAAGGATGGCGCGCGTCTTATCGTCTCTTGCAACCGCGGGCTCATTCGACGACGGCGGATGGGCCATGGCCGCGCGTATCGCCGCGGCGGAGGGCGTGGGGCCGATCTTCGTATCCGGCTCGGCGCCTTCGAAGGCGGTCTCGAGTGCCGCGGGTGAAACAGGAGTATCGACCCGGCCGGCCTGTTCCTGTTCGATCTTCTTGCGCGCGCCGGCGACCGTGAAGCCTTCCCCGTAAAGAAGCTCCTTGATACGGATCACGGTCTCGATGTCGCGGCGGCGATAGATGCGTTGCCCCGAGCTGTTCTTCGCAGGCGCCAGCGTCGGGAACTCCGTCTCCCAATAACGCAATACGTAAGGCTGAATGTCCGTCAGTTCGCAAACCTCGCCGATCTTGAAGAACAGCTTGTTTGGAATCTTGCGCTCGACCATTCGGACCTCAGGCTCGCTTGCTCATCACACGGCGGCTTCTGAGGAAACGGTGGCGGCGGCTTCGACCTGCGGCGACGACCTGAAGAAGATCGACTTTCGCGAGCGGATGGCGATGATGTCGCCGGTCTTGGGGTTGCGTCCGCGGCGTTCACGCCGGGTCTTCACAAGGAACGTCCCGAAGCCCGTGATCTGCACTTTTTCGCCCCGGATCAAGCGCTCGCGCAGCAACTGAAAGAACGTGTCCACAAGGCGCGCCGCCTCACGACTGGACAGGCCGCCGTGGCGTTCGTACACGGCGCGGGCGATATCGGCCTTGGTCAAACGAAGACTCCCTACCTGGGAACAAGGGGGCGGAACCGGGGGGAAAAGTGCTGAAAAATTCATTACATCAGCGCTTTAGGCCGGTGCAATTCAACGAGATTATGAACGCCGGGGTCTTCTCTTGTCAATCCGAGATTTAGGGGACTCGAACTGACTTGAGCTTTCAGCAGGCATGTGCCTGCCGCTACTGGGTTTACCGTCCGTTCTGGGCCTGGGAATCGCCTTCCGCATCTTGAACGACTGCGGTCCAGAGCGGGATTTTCGAACCCGCAGCCAGATACGAATCGGGGACCCCTCGAAGCCGAATTCCTTGCGCAGGCAGTTGATGATGAAGCGCTCGGATGAGAAGTGGAGCTCCCCTTCGCGGTTGACCGAGAGCGTGAACGTGGGCGGGTCCACGCGGATCTGCGCGGCGTAGAGGAGATTGACCCCGTCAGCGCCCTTCTTGAAACGAATGGGGTTTCTCGCCACCGCGTCCTGCAGGCAGCGGTTGAGTGGGCCGGTCGGCACGCGACGCGACCACTCGACCCGGGCCTTGTCGATCGCGGTGAAAAGGTCCTTGCGGCCCATGCCGGTCTTAGCTGAGACGAGGACGACCGGGGCATATTCGAGGAACTTGATGCGATACGCGAAGTCCTCGCGCATCTGGGCGGCGCTTTTGTCGAGCGACTTCGCGAGGTCCCATTTGTTCACCGCGACGACCACCGCGCGGCCCGATTCCTGGACCAGACCCGCGATGGTGGCATCCATCTCGCGCATGCCTTCTTCGGCCGAGACCATCAAGACGCAGACTTCGGCTCGGTCGATGGCGCGTTTCGCCTGAACCACGGCCACGTGATCGGCGCCGTCTTCGAGGAGGCGCACCTTCCTGATGCCCGCGGTGTCGACGAAGAGATACGGCTTCCCCTGCCAGGCGACTTCCGAATCGACGGCGTCTCGCGTGGTGCCGGACACGGGCGAAACGATCGAGCGCTCTTCGCCCACCAGGCGGTTGAGCATGGAGGACTTCCCCACATTCGTCCGGCCCACGAGGGCCACGCGGATGGGACGGGCGCTCTCGTCGGTGTCGTGGATTTCAGGCGCTCCCACGCGCTCGCAAATCAGGTCGAGGAGATCGCCGATGCCTTCGTTGTGCTCGGCCGAGATCGGAAAGGGCTCGCCGAAACCGAGCCGTGCGAACTCGTTGGTTTCGCGGCGGCTCGCTTCCGCCTTGTTGATCACGAGCACCACCGGTTTGCCGGACGAGCGGACCTTGCGGGCCAACGCCTGGTCGTTGGGCAAAAGGCCGGACTGGGCATCCACGAGCAGGATGATGAGGGATGCTTGGCCAATCGCCACGTCCGCTTGAACTTTGCTGAGGGTCAGGAAGTGCTCGTCGGCGCCGGGCGAGAGGCCGCCCGTATCGACGATCGAGAACTCCTTGCGCTGCCATTCCACCTTGCCATACGCCCGGTCCCGCGTCGATCCCGGCTTGGAATCGACGATCGCTTGCCTGCGTCCGGTGAGGCGATTGAAAAGAGTGGACTTACCCACATTCGGCCGACCGACCACGGCGACCAGCGGCAATGCGTCGGGGGCGGTTGGGGATTCGGGGTTCACATGGTCTATCCTAATCGCCCAAGGCGGCCCGACCCGCCCTAATCGCTCGAGGAAGTCAGGATGAGTCTCATCAAGGCCGATCTTATTGACCAGGTTGCACTAGCGGCTGATCTCACCCGCGTGCGCGCCGAAATGGCGACCGAAGCTGTAATCGAATCGTTCAAAGAGGCGCTGCTCAACTCGCAACGTATTGAGATTCGCGGGTTTGGCGTGTTCATCATTCGTCCCCGCAAGCGCGGTATCGGCCGAAATCCGCGAACCGGTCAGGAAGTGCCGATTCCACCCGGCCGAAGCATCCGCTTCAAGCCCGGGAAAGAGATCGAGTCGACGGAGATCGTGCTGACGCCAACCGCCGAGATCGCGAAGCCGACCGAATAGAAGTCGGATGCGGGCCCCGCGGGCAGTTAGGTCAGACTGAGGGGATCCACATCCACCGCGACGCCCCGCCCTCCCTGAATATCTAAAGATCAGGGAAGATCCGTGCTAGTCTGCCGCGCATTCCACTGCGAGATGATCGTGATGACGTGCGTCAATGGCAAGGCGGCACGAAATCCAGTTCACGTTCCGCGTTTTCAAACGGGCGAGAAATCCAAAGGCCACCCCATGTTTCAGGAGACAATACCCATGCGTCGTGTTCTTAGCAGGGCAGCGCTTCTCGCTGCGTTCGTCCTTATGCAGATATCTGCGCCACCCGCAAATGCTCAAGCCACCGGCTCGATCACCGGCAAGGTAGCCGATGCGCAGGGGGCCGTGCTGCCTGGCGCTACCGTCACCGCCTCGGGTGCTCTGGGCCGAGGACTTCGTACGGCGCAAACGGACGCGACCGGCGCTTACCGATTCGCGGACCTTCCTCCCGGTGACTACACGGTGAGCGCGGAACTCATGGGATTCGTGAAGGCCGAACGCAGAGCCATAGCCGTGGCCCCGGGGGCCGGCGCGACGGTGGATTTCTCTCTTCAACTTGGCAATCTCACTGAAGAAATCGTTGTCTCGGCGCAGCGCCGCGAAACCGGACTGCAGACAACACCCCTCGCGATCACCGCGTACGGAGGAGCGGCGCTCGCCGAGCAGAAGGTCTTTACGGTCACCGACCTCGCGAACAGCGTGCCCTCGTTTTCACTCACCGCCGGGACGCCCCTCGACGTGGAACTGAACGTTCGCGGCGTCACGAACACGAGGCTCGACTCCCCGACCGCCGACCCCTCGGTGGGCACGTTCCTCGATGGCGTGTACATGGGCCGAACGGGCGACCTCAATTTCGACTTCTATGACCTCGAACGGATCGAGGTGATTCGTGGACCCCAGGGTGTGTTGCTTGGAAAGAACGTGGTGGGCGGGGCGCTCTCCATTGTCACCGCGAAGCCGTCGTTCCAGAAATCCGGGAACCTGCTCCTCTCGTACGGCAACTACAACTCGATGCTGGGGTCCGGCTATTTCACGAACAAGCTGTCTGAATCGGTCGCGGGTCGGTTCTCGTTCAACTTACGAAAGCATGACGGATACGCCAAGGACATTCTCCACAACCGTGAAGTCGAGAACCTCAACTCCGGACAGGCCCGCGCCCAGCTTCTCTTCGCTCCGAAGGATTCAACCTGGACGGCGCGCGTTGTGGCCGACTACACCAAGGACTCTACTGACGGAATCAACGTCGTGCCCATCGCGACGCCGATCGAGAACTGCGAAGCCACCTACCTCCGCTCCAACTGCACCCGCCCCTGGAGCAACCTCCGAAGGTTTCTCGATCTCACCAATCCGCGCGAGAACGTGGCGCAGAGCGTTCAGTACGCGGGTGAGGGCATCACCCAGCAGTTCATGAGGCGCGAAGGCATGGGGCTCATGGTCGACCTCCAGAAGTCCTTCGACGGCTTTGCCTTCAACTCCGTGACAAGTTACCGGGACGGAAACGGCGCCCAGCTCTACGATCAGAC
>JAYUUU010000041.1:0-3869 GCA_043754395.1 Vicinamibacteria bacterium | reverse complement strand
GCCCTTGTAGTCGAGGTTGAGCTTCCAGCCCTCTCCTTTGGGCGCTTTGCCCACGACCCACATCGCGGTGTCGCCGTCCTTCAACACCCAATCGTCCTTCCCGCGCGAACTCCCCGCGGGAAGATCCGCGAAAAGGTTCCGGCCACGGAATTGACCGTAAACGCGCGTCTTCTTCCCAAAATAGGCCGCGGGGTCGTTAAGGATCTGCCACGCGATGCCTCCTCCCGCATCGCCCGGCCGCATCGTCTCGGGATTCGTGCGATCACGTATCGAGAACACGGTGATGGAGATCCTCGGCCAACCTCTTTCGAATTGCGGCGGCGGCATGGGCGGCAGCAGAGGATCCTCGACGAGATCAAGGTCGACGCCGGTTGGGCCGATGTATTGCTTTTCGCGGATCAGTCGGACGATCCCGCGAACCTCGGTGCGGAGGCCCGCCACTTTGTCTAGTTCGCTCGGGTCGAAGTCACGCCCCGGGATGATGAGCAGGCGCGCGGTCGCGTGACCGAGGGTCCAGTACCTTCCGGGCTCAAAGACATTCACTTCGCCCTCGGTGATCACATGGGCGCGGTTATAGCCATCACCAAGCAGCAGGGCTTCGAGTTCCACGACTCTCGGTGGCCCGTAGTTCGCCTCGCTCGGGCGAGAGGCCCCCTGGGGATTGACCCCCGGACCCGTGATCCTGGCCTGCGCGCGGGCGAGTGTCGCCAGCAGGAACAGGACAAGGACGAGGCGTCCACCACGCATGGCCGCGATCTTATGCCTCGGTCGAAAGGCCCTTCAAACCCTTCATGCGGGCTTTGCGTCGAGCAGGCCTTCGACATGACGGGCGATGGCGAGGCAGGACGTGAGCCCGGGTGATTCAATGCCGATGAGATTGATCAAACCCGAGAAACCACGGTCGCTCTCGTCGCGAATGATGAAGTCGCGCGCGGGCTCTCCGGGTGCTTGAACCTTGGGACGGATTCCGCTGATGTCGGGCGAGAGGTCCTCTTCGGTGAGAGTGGGCACGAGGCGCCTAACCCCGCGTGCGAAGGCCGCTCGCTTGGACGCATCGACGCGATAGTCGAGCGCGCGCTTCTCGAGGAACTCGGCGTCTGGACCAAAGCGGAGCCGGCCCGTGATGTCCACCAGAGCATGCACGCCGAGGCTGACCGCGGTCGGCACCGGGTAGACGAGCCGCTTCACGATGCCGGTCCGTGACGAGGCCACCGAGAAGTAGCTGCCTTTGCAGTAGTGAAGCCTATAGCCCGCCTGATCGGGATCAATGCCGACGAGGGCCGCGATCGTGTCGCACTCCAGGCCCGCGGCGTTGATGACCCGTTCGCTCGTGAAGTGCTCCACGCCTCCGGGAGTGTTGATGGTGATGCGGTACTCCCCCTCGCCCTTTTCGAGTCCAATGACTTCCGCGCTCGATTGAAACGTGGCGCCCCTGGTCTTGACCTCATGAAGGAGCGCATCCATGAGGCCGTGGGCGCTGATCACACCGGTGCTCGGAGAGAAGAGGGCGGCGACGGCGGGAACATTCGGCTCGAGCTCGCGGGATTTTTCGCCCGTGATCATCTCGAGTTCGACGCCGTTGGTCCTTCCGGTGACGAGGATCTTCTCGAGATGCGCCACCTCCTCGGGAACCATGGCCACGATGATCTTGGTGCAGCGGTTGTAGGGAACCTCGTGCTTCTCGCAGTACTCGTAAAGGAGCCGGTTTCCTTCGACACAGAGGCGAGCCTTCAGGGAGCCCGGGGTGTAGTACATCCCCGCGTGGATGACCTCGCTGTTGCGGCTCGAGGTTTCGGTGCCGTGGTGTTCCCGACGTTCGAGGAGGATGAGGTCGGGGAACCGCTCCGCGAGACGTGCAGCGATCGCGAGACCGACAGCACCTGCGCCGATCACCGTGAAGGAGGTATCGCTCATTGGGCGCGATGATAGGCGAGCGGTGCTACGTCCAGGTGCGGCCCTTGTCCTGAAGCACGCGCAGCAGAATGTCCGGGCGATCGGTGATGAGACCGTCGACTCCATCGTCGATGAGGCGTTCCATGTCGGCAGGATGGTTCGCGGTCCAGGGAATCACTCTCAGGCCAACCGCGTGCGCCTCGGCGACTCTTGATGGCGTGAGATCGTTGTAGTCGGGCGACCAGACCGAAGCACCCGCGGCCTTGACGAGATTCGGCGTCGAGCCCCCGAAGTCGTTGGCATCGAGTCCGCCGAGCCAGGGCGAGGGTCTGGGCCTTCCGAAGCCGATGTTGTCGTCCTCACCCCGCTCGGTGGTGAGACACACCGTTTCGATCTCCGGCGCGATCCTCTGGGCGACCTTGAGAGTGCTCCAGTCGAAGGACTGGATCATGGCGCGCTGCTCCATGGAGGCGAGCTGGATTTCGCGAACCAGGGCTTCCGCGAACGCCTCCGCCGCAGGTGTTGTGTCCGGCTTCCTCGGATCGATCTTCGTCTCGATGTTGAAGCGCACCGCAGTGTTGCCGCTTCTCTTCACGAGATCGAAGAGATCGGCGAGCCTCGGGATCCGTTCGCCATCGACCGCGATCTGATCCTTGAAACGATCCGCGTAGGCGGTGCCTGGCCTCAGCCGGCCCACGTCGAAGCGCTCAAGTTCCGCGAAGGTCATCGAGTAGATGGTCGGACCGGCTTCCTCGATCCACTGACCCAAGGCGTCGCGGGTGTGGTCGGGATTGAGAGCGGCGTCGTGGCTCACGACCGCAACCCCATCCCGAGTCACACCGGTGTCAAGCTCCAGGGTCGAAACGCCTATGGAGAGGGCATGAGCGAACCCGGCGAGCGTGTTCTCCGGCCGCAGACCCCTGGCGCCGCGGTGGCCCTGGAGGTCGAATGGCGCGTGGGCGTCCCTCATCCATCAAGGCTAACGGTTATCCTTGCCCCGCCATGTCGACCATGCACAAGATCGTCTGCCCGCACGATTGTCCTGACACCTGTGTGGCGACGGTGGAGGTTGAGAACGGCCGGGCGGTGAAGATCGGCGGCGATCCCGATCATCCCTTCACGCAGGGGTTCCTCTGCGCCAAGGTCAATCAGTATCTCGACCGCGTCTATTCGCCGGATCGGATCCTTCATCCGCTCAAGCGGGTCGGCAAGAAAGGCGAAGGAAAGTTCGCCCAGATCTCGTGGGACGAAGCGCTCGAGACCATCGCGTCAAACTTCAAACGGGTCATCGCCGACCACGGCCCGCAGTCGATCCTTCCCTATTCGTACGCCGGCAACTCGGGGATGATTCATTACGGAAGCCTCGATCGTCGCTTCTTCGCCTCGCTGGGCGCTTCCGAGCTCGACCGCACCATCTGCGCGTCCGCCGGTTTCGAGGGCTACAAGGCGGTTATGGGCGCCACCATCGGTTTCGATCCCGAGAAGGTGGAGAACGCGAAGCTCATCATCGCGTGGGGCGCCAACATCATTTCGTCGAACGTGCATTTCTGGCCGTTCGTGGAGGCGGCGAAGAAGAAGGGCGCCCGGCTCATCGTCATCGATCCCTATCGTTCGAAGACCGCGGAAAAGGCCGACTGGCATATCGCACCGCTGCCCGGCAGCGATGGCGCTCTCGCCTTCGCGATCATGAACGTCCTGTTCCGCGACGGTCTGACCGACGACGACTACATCGCGAAATACACGTTCGGCATCGAAGGCCTGAAGGCGCGGGCGCTCGAATGGACTCCCGAGCGGGCCGCGAAGGAAACCGGGCTCACCGCCGAAACGATCGAACAGCTGGCGCGCGAGTACGGCGCCACACGACCCTCGGCGATCCGCATCAACTATGGCCTGAACCGCTCGGCGGGCGGCGGCAATACCGTCCGCATCATCACCTGCCTGCCCGCGCTGGTCGGCGACTGGCGGCACGTGGGTGG
>JAYUUU010000040.1:0-7111 GCA_043754395.1 Vicinamibacteria bacterium | reverse complement strand
CTCCCTCGATGACCAGCCACGCTCCATCCTCGCCCAGACCCGAACTCAGAAATCGCCTGAAACGGGCCGTTCTTTCACGGGTTTCTCAGCAGGAAGCTCATTGAACGAAGGCGTGCGCGCAGCCTGCCCTTGGGGCACGAAGCAATCCCGAGATCTCAAGCTGGTAGCGGTGCGGAGGGATCCCTCGTCGAACCGTTCGATGACTCCTCGGGATGTTCTGCCGGCTGGCTTTGCCAGCCGTCAGAACACGTACGCGAGGGCGAAGCCGATCTGGGCGAGCATCATCATCTGGTACATGTGCGTCCACGAGGGATGGTTCTCGGTGGTCGCGAGTTCCTCAGGGTTTCTCACGAGCAGCCAGACCGTGTAGCAGCCGTAGATGATCAGTGTGGCGCCGAGCAGGTTCAGCAGCAGGGCATTCCCCGTAAGGATCCCGGCATAGACGCCCACCGGAATCAGGATGAATGGAATGACGAAGAAGGGCGCCATGATCCAGGTCGCCTTCTTGACACCGTAGTCGATGGGGAGGGTGTGACAGCCGCCCGCCTTGTCGCCTTCGATGTCCGCGAAGTCCTTGGTCGATGCGGCGCCCAGCAGGAACAGCCCGAAGATCGTGCCGATGTACCAGGGTTCCGCGTCCATCACGGTTTTCACCGTGGACCAGCCGGCGACTTTCAGCAGGATGCCGCGGGGGATCGCGATCGTGATGTTCGCCCAGATGCCGCGACGCTTCGTCCACAGAGGCGGCGCCGAGTAGATCCAGCACATGAAGGTGGTGAAGAGCACGATCCAGAAGCACTCCCGCCTTCCCACCGGCGCCACCAGGAACGCGAGGATGTTCGCGATCACGAACGTGATGATCGTGAACGTCCAGGCTTGTGTGAGCGACATCCGGCCCGAAGGCAGCGGCCGCGAAGGCTTGTTGACCTTGTCGATGTCGAGGTCGTAGATCTGGTTGATCGCGTTGTTCGCGGCGTTCAGGACCGCGGCCATGGCGGTTCCAAGCATCACCGGGTAGAGAAGCTCCCAGGTGATCGGGACTTTCGTCTGATGCGCCCCCCAGGCACTCACCGCACCGGAGACGACACCGAGAGCGGGCGGAAGGAGGGTGAAAGGCCGGGCGAGTTCGGAGTAGAGCTTGAGTTTGTTCAAGGTTGTAGAGAGAGCGGGTGGCGACTTTACCGGACCATAAGGCCGATCCCCGTGGCGAAGGCCGCGCCGATCGCGGTGTTCAGAGCGTTCAAGGCGTGATTGTCGAGCCATCCGCGCTTTTCCGCCACCGTGCCGATGACGCTCTCCGCCAGCGCCCCGAGGAAACCCGCGAGAGTCACGATCAGCGCTCCTTCGGCTTGGAAGAGACCGGTCAAAACCCCAAGCGAGGCGATGAACGCGGCACCGAACAATCCGCCGAGTGTGCCCTCGATGCTGACCGCCCCCTCGGTACCGGCGGGAACGGGCCGAAGCGTCGTGATCAGGAACGTGCGCTTGCCATAGGCCTTGCCGATTTCCGAGGAGCACGTGTCTGCCGCCGCGGTTGCGACCGCCGCAGCGTAAGCGATGAGGAAGGCCGTGTGCAGGGGACCTTGAGAGAAGAGACCACAGATCGCAAGCAGAGCCGGGACACCGCCGTTGGCGAAAGCGTTGCGCCACCCGCGCGCGCCGCCCTTCTCTTGCGCGATGCCGAGGGCCGCTTTCCGAGCGTAGCCGAGTTTCGTCACCGTGGACCCCACAAGGAAGAAACCCGCCATGAGGGCGAAACCCGAAAGACCGAAACCCGCGGTGATCGCGGTGCCGATCACCACTGCCGAGAAGGCGCCCACGCGATCGATGGACTTCGACCGCATCGCGAGCCACGCGAAGATCAGGTTCACGAGCAGACCCTGGAAGATCCGATAGTTGAGTCCGACCGCGTTCATCCCGATCCCGGTCAGGGAATCCAGAATCGGCAGGATGACCGCACCCGCGAGGGGGACGGTGAGATTGTCGTCGAGGGTTGTGTCCATCGACTCGACGAGCGCGGTGAGGAACGCGAGGCAGAGGACGATGACGAACGTGCGCGCGGGGTCGAGGTCGGGTTTCGTCCATACCGCGAGACCGAATGCTCCAAGCGTGCCGAAGAGGACGAAGGCGATGAAGCCGAGCCAGCCCTTCGAATCGTTCCATGGAAGCGACGGGCCGCGTAGCGCCTGGCCGATGATCGAGGCCATGCCGTCTCCAAGGGCCAGCAGGCCCCAGATCGCCGCGGCCATCCAGAGCCGGTCGTGAAAAACCAGGATGAGGCCGAGGACGGAAAGGGGGTAGATCAGGATGCCGCGCGCGCGCCCGCGGGCGAGTTCACCCTCACGCCACATCGACTTCCCGCCGATGCGGGGAAGGACCTGCCAGTTAAAGACGAAGGCGGCGATCGCCATCAGTGCAGCCTGAAACGGAGTCAGACAACGCAAAGCGAGGGCGAAGCCGCCCACCGCGATGTGCACGATCTTCCGCTTCCACTCGCCCGACGGCACGGGTGATAGAACGGGTGCTGCGTGTTTCTCCTTCGCGATGTGTTTCGACTTCCGGCCCATCAGGCGTGTCCCTCCGCCACGAGCCAGTCCACGGTTTGGCCGATGCCCTCGGCGAGCGGGCGCACTCGATAACCAAGCTCACGCTCCGCTTTATCGCTGCGATAGGCCCAGTTCTTCTCGAAGATTCCCACTGCCTGGTGCGTGAGGTCGGGCATCTTTCCCGTGAGATCCGCCCAGAACCACATCGCTCGTCCAACCAGACGCGACAGACCGTAGGGCAACTTCCGCGGGGACAGATCGCGGCCCGCGCGAGCGGAGGCGGCGGCGAAGACTTGCGTGAGCGTCGCATTGTCGCCGGCCAGCAGATAGCGCTCGCCTCTTCGCCCTCGCTCCAGTGCCGCCACATGCGCTCGCGCTACGTCTTCCACGAAGGAGTAGCTCCACAAGCGGTCGCCCGGCCCCACGATTCCAGGCAAGCGGCCATTCATCTGATCCGCCAGCATCTTCGCGATGATGTTCCCGTCCGTGAGTTCGCCCGGGCCGTAAACCACGCCGGGGTAGAGGATCACGATGTCGCCGCCTTCGGCCGCATAGGCGCGCGCCAGTTCATCGGCGAGGGCTTTCGTTCTTTCGTAGTCATTGTGAAATGGCGGACCCGGGTGGGTCTGGGCCTCATCGACCCCGGCTTCGGGGGTTGGACCGACCGCCATGAACGAAGAGGTGTAGACGAGTCGGATGTTGTGCGCGCGGGCCGCCGCGATCGCATTCCGTATTCCGCCCAGGTTGACGTCGTCGAAATCCTCGCGCCGCGCGCTCCAGATCTTCACCATGGCCGCCGCGTGGATGATCCCGCCACATCCTTGAGCCGCGCGTTTGAAGAGTTCCGCGTCGCGCACATCGCCGTCGATGACCACAGCCGCCTCGGGCAGCCCGGGGCGCCGCCCGCCTCGGACCAGCAGCACGGCTTCATGCCCCGCTTCGAGAAGTGAGGAAACGACGTTCCTGCCGAGAAAGCCGGCGCCGCCTGTCACCAGGACCTTCAAGTGTGCCGGGCCTCCATCTTCCGCCCGAGTGCCGTCGCTGCGCGCCAGTCGGCGAGGAGGTCCTTGAGGGCCGCGGTCAAGTTGCCCGAAGGCGCGAAGCCCGTCGCTGCACGCAGCCGGTGCGGGTCGCCGATGAGCACCGGAAGATCGGAAGGACGAAGACGCGCCGGGTCGACGTGAACCTCGACCTTGATCGTGGAAAGGGCGATGAGAGAACTGAGGATTTCGCGCATGGCGACGCCTCGGCCGGAGCAGACGTTGTAGACCGTCTCGCTTTCACCCTTCTCCAGCAGAAGAAGGTAGGCGCGGATCACGTCGCGCACGTCGGAGAAGTCGCGGATGGCGTCGAGGTTGCCGACCTGAATCACCGCGGGCGCTTGTTCGATCTCGATTTCCGCGATCTGCCGCGCGAACGAACTTTCCGCGAACACCGCACCTCGTCTCTTCCCGGTGTGAGGGAACGTGCGGGTGCGCACGATCTGCACGGTCTTGCGGCGTGCGAACTCGGCGCACAAAGCACCCTGGGCCACTCGGCTCACCGCGTAGGGCGACAAAGGTGCGAGGGGCCGATCCTCGCGTAGAGGAACTTCCTCCGGACGGATGTCGCCGTATTCGTCGGCCGACCCTACGATGAGGACGCGCCGCACCTGCGCCTTCTCGGCGGCGAAAAGCAGATGCTGGGTGCCGAGCACGTTCGCGAGAAGCGTGCCTCCCGGATTTCGGTACGACTCGTGGACGCTGCTCTGACCGGCGAGGTGGATGATCTGATCGGGCTTGGCCTCTGCGACCGCGTCCTTGAGGCCGGTGGCGTCGAGGAGGTCGGCCTCGACCCCGGCCACGAAACCGGCCGGCAGGACGCGGGTGACGCTCGTCGGCCGCTGCAGACCGACGAGGAGAATGTCATCGCGATCGGCGCAGGCCTCCCCCAGGTGCGAGGCCACGAAACCTGCGGCCCCGGTGACGAGGATGCGCGAACGTCTATTTTCGGCCGGCATTGTTCTGGCCCGCGGAATTGTCGCCCAGGAAACTGCCGATCGAACCGATCCCTCCTAGCTCGATCTGGAAGGTGGTCTTCGAATCCTTCCGCCACCTTGTGTTGTACCGGACCTGCTCCACCCCGAAGCCGCAACACTGAATGGAGTACTTGATGCGCGCGGTCGACTGCAGCATCAATTTCTGCAGCGCATCGTAGGTGCCTGAGCCTTCGAAAACCAGACGGTCGGGCCAGAGCACGATCTTCCCGCTGCCCCTAAAGGTGTCAAAGGGAGGCGTTCTCGCGGCTTCTTTCTCGACGAGCTGGACGGAGCGGTTCCATCCGGCCTGAAGGAAAAGGCGCGGCTGACGGATGCTCGCGGAAACCGAGAGGTTCGTGAACTGTTTGTAATTCGGGTTGTACTCGGTGTTGTAGCTGATGGACGACGACAGGGTCGGGCGGATCAGAAGGTTCGAAACGATCGGCGAATTGTGGGAAGGGATGCCGCCGGGCCCGCGGGCGAAGAGTGCCGAGTTGTAGTTCGAGTCGAACTGGCCCTGGTTCGCTCCGATGTCGAAATAGTAGGTCTGGGAAATCCGCCAGCTGACGACCTCGTGGGTGAGAGGTTTTCCAGCCGGGCCCATTCGCTTCGCGTAGATACGGTTGGTGACGCCATAGAGAAGCTGATTCGTCCCCGTGTACTGGTCGTTGTAGTCGAAGCTTGGAAGGGAATCGAACCGCTTCACCGCGGACCGGTAGGTGTAGAGGAACTCGGGTTCGAAACTGTGTTTGAACTTGTCGGAGTAGACATTTCCCGGGAGCTGGAAGATCTTGAAGAGTTTCGGTCCGCGGACATCCACCGACCCTTCGAAGAAACGGCGATCGAGCGAGGGACCGGTGAGTTCGAGGTCGTCGTCGAGCGACGCGCCATACCGGGTGTAGCGCACGAGGGCCTTGGGAGTGACCTGAAGGAACGGCACCGAGAAGGAGCGTGTGATCTGAGGTGCGAGGTCCATGCGTGAGTACTGTTGAAGGACCAGGGTCGCGTTCGGCCTGGCCGCACCCTGGGCGAGTCGTTCCGCGGTGACGTCATAGCTGAAGGAAACGCCGGAGCGGCCGATCTTCCTGGGCGACTGGGAAATCCGGAGCTGAGGCAGGTGGCGGCGCCGTTGCAAAGAATCGTCGGCGAAGAAGACATCGTAGGTGTCCGCCTCGAGGCGCATGTACGCGGGGCCGATCGAACCTTGAAGGCCAACCGCACCCCGCCTAGTCCGGGTGGAGGAGTAGTCGAGCGAATCCTGGAGTTCCTGCCTCGACGCGAGATTGGAGTAGAAGTTCGCGGAAAGTGTGGCTTTGAAACGGCGGGGAAGGCCCTGCGAGGCGGACCAGTCAAGGTCGTACGCGTACTGACTCGCACCCGGAGGCTTCGTGAAATACGAACGAAATGTCCCTCGTGAACCCGAGTTGCGAACGTAACGGAACTCGTGGCCGAGGCCGGTGCCGTACTTCGTGTACCAGTCGTAATAGAAAGTCTGGTCCATGCTCCGGCCCATGGCCCAGAAGAACCCGAGGCCGACCTCGCGGCCCTTGATCGTGCTCGAGCCGTACCGTGGCATCAGGATTCCCGTCGAACGCTGATCGGGGCTGATCGGAAACTGGAAGTAGGGAATGATCAGCGGAGTCGGGACGCCCTTGATGCGGAGCCCGACCATCGTGGCTTTGATCTTCTTGTCGATGTCCACGGTGGCGCTTTTCGCCCTGAACATCCATCGCGGGTTCGGCTGGGTGCAGGCGGTGAAGGTGGCGCCTTTGAGGCGGTAGGTATCGGCGTCGACGCGCTCGATGCTCTCGGCCTCGAAAAGGACGTCGGGCTGCAGGTAACCGCTCGCTTTGGTGAAAAGGCCCTTGCCGGTATCGATGTCGAGCCGCAACGTCTCTCCCGAGATCCTTTCCTGGCCGCTCATGAAGACCACGTTTCCGCGCGCTTCGATGCGTTGAGCCGATCCACCGTCGGGCTTCGGCTCGTCGATCATGTCGAGCGAGTCCGCCTGAATCCGCATCTGGCCGAAACGCAGATCGACGAAGCCCTCGTAGTGAAGTTTCCCCTCGCCGCCCTCCTGGCGATTCGCTCGGATCCTCAGCTCATCGGGGCCAAGGGGCGCCTCTTCAATTACCACTAAGGGTGTGGGAGAGGGAACGGGGGAAGGCACGGGTGAGGATGCCAAGGCAGGCGGCGGCGAAGCCAGGGGTTCTGGGGAGGCCGTGGGCGAGGGTGAGGGCGAGGGTTTCGCGGCCTCTTGAGGCGGCACGGGTTTGGGGGCGTCCTGTGCAGCGGCGGTTGCCGAAAGCAGGCTCAGGACACAAAGGGCGCGGGCAAGGACCATTCCCACCTAAGGTAGCACGCCGGAAGCGAAATCCTGCGACGGATCTCGGGACCCACTCGTCGTCAACCCGTTCGAGTAGGAGCTACTCGGCCGCGCGCCACCCATGGGCGCACCCGCGTCGCGCGCCAGAGATATCCTGCCGTCAAGCATGGAGTCTGGACTATTCGTAGCTGCCTTCATCCTCACGGCGGGCCTTCTCTGGCT
>JAYUUU010000039.1:0-5895 GCA_043754395.1 Vicinamibacteria bacterium | reverse complement strand
CGCCGGCCACACCGTCGCCGCGCCGACTGCGCTGACACCGAAACCGAAGGCTCAGGGGCAGTCGAGCAAGCGCGTCGCGGGTTCGGGAGTCGGCCTGGCAGCCTCGATCCTCGTGGCTCTCGCGATCATGGGGGCGGGTGCGGTGTACCTCGTCTACAACTATTTCCAGTCGCAAAAGACTCAGGTGGTGGACGCGGCGCCGACCCCGACTCCGGTTCTCCCGGTGGTTCAGGCGACACCCGAACCTCCGGTCGCGGTTCCCGTCGCGACCCCCGTGGCTGAACCGACGGCGGCTCAGCCTTTGCGCACCGTGGAGCCGAGTGTCGCCACCACTCCAGACCCCGAACCTCCGCCCGACTTCCGCGGCCTCACCCCGGCCCAGCGACGGGCCCTCATGAACATGCCAAAGCGAGTGCGCATGGCGGCCATCGCCGAGGCTCGCCGGCGCGCGGCGGAGGAGGGCGTGCAGGCGCGTCCAAACGTGGCACCGCCCCCGGTTGAGGAGCGGCCAGCGCCGCGAGCACCGCAACGCACGAAGATCAACCTCGAGGTGGAGGCCTCGCAGGCCTCAACGGGAGCGCAGATCAGCGCGCTCTACGCGGAAGTAAGCATCGATGGCCGCGCGGTCCGAGAATTCGTCATCCGTTTCACCGGAAGCAACTCCTTCGCCCGCTGGAAAAAGATCGAAAACATCGAGATCGAGAACGTTCCTTTGAACGCGAGAGAGATCACACTCGCGGTCGCGACGGACCCCGGTCTCAACAGCGAACGTATGGAAGGCTCGACCCGGCTCTCGCTTGAAGGACAGGAAACGAGCCTGAGCGTCGCGGTTCGCTTCTACAACCAATACGACAAGTCGGTAAGGTTTAGATAGAGGCGGCGACTTTCGCTACGCCCTCGCCTCAAGGGCCAGGCGCACGATGCGGTCGAGCAGGTCGGCGAAGGGGATGCCAGCGGCCGCGGCGGCCTTCGGCAAAAGCGAGTTCATGGTCATGCCGGGAAGAGTGTTGACTTCGAGAACCACGGGGCCGTTCGGGCCCAGAATCATGTCCGTGCGCGAATAACCTCGGCACGACAGACTCTTGTGCGCGCGGATCGCGAGATCCTGCGCGGCTTTGGTCGCTTCCTCGGAGATCCGGGCCGGACAGATCTCATCGCACTGCGCCGGATCGTATTTCGCCTGGTAATCGAAGAACTCGCGTTTGGACACGATCTCGACCACGGGCAGGGCCTCAAGTTCCGAGTTTCCCAGAACCCCGACGGTGATCTCGGCCCCGAAAATTCTCTCTTCGACCAGCGCCTCGTCGTCGTGATCGAGGGCCAGACGGACCGCTCTCTCCATCGCTTCCTTCGAGCTGACGAGGGACATGCCGACACTCGATCCTTGCTTGGACGGCTTCACCACCGCGGGCAGCAGGGCGTTCGCGGCGGCGATCGTCGCATCGGGAGAAGACTTGAGGTCGGCTCTGGTGATATGCACGCCGCGAGGAACGGGAATCCCTTCCGCGGCGAGGATGCGCTTCGCCATCACCTTGTCCATGGCGAGCGCAGAAGCGAGAACACCGGAGCCCGTGTAGGGAGTTCCCGTGAGTTCGAGAAACCCCTGGATGGTTCCGTCCTCTCCGTACTTGCCATGCAGAGCGAGAAACGCGACGTCGATCCCAGCCTCGTTTCCGGCTTCGGGGTGGCCCGAAAGAGCCGCGGTCGCGGACTGCGCCAGGGTTTCAGCGCGCTCCACCTGGTCGCGCATGGCTAAAGACAGCCCTTCATGCGAGGGCAGAGCTTTCCGCGGGGTTGAATCGCGAAGGGCGATTGCCTTGTCGCGAAGTTCGGGCGTGAGCGCGGGATGGCGCGTCATCAGGGCCAGAGTGTCGAGAAGCCGCACTTGGTAGCGGTCCTTCGGCAGGTTCTCGGCGATCATCAGGCCCGAGGCGAGGGAGATCTCGCGCTCTTCGGAGGCGCCGCCAAAGAGAATGCCCACCCTGATGGGACGACTCATGCGCGGGTCGAACCGTCGGGCTTGATCGGCGTCGGCTGACCGTTGCGATCGACCGCGACTAAAACCACCTCGGCCTCGGTGACTTGAACCCGCTCACCCTCCCCCGCACCCCAGCGCTCAGCCTCGACACTCACCTTGACCGTTATGGACGTGCGGCCAATGCGCGTGGTCTCGGTGAAGAAGTTCACGATGTCGCCCAAGAACACGGGAGCGTGAAACTCCACCGCGTGCATCGCCTTGGTGACATAGCGGTGAGCGCCCGCCTTTCTCGCCTCAACCGCGGAGGCGAGGTCGATGTTCGAGAGGATCACGCCGCCGAAGATGGTGCCGAGGGCGTTGGTGTCCTTGGGGAGCAGCAAAACCTTGATCGCGGGGATTCGTTCTGTCATGGCTTTCTTGAGGATACGCGCACGCGTTTTGAGACGCGCCCGCGCATGGCGGCCGAAAGAACTAGGCGGCGGCCTTTTTGGCCGTTGCCTTGAGAGTTTCGACCGCCTTGTCGAGAACCGGGTCTTTCCCGAGGGCTCCGAAGAAGTCGGGCGATTCCGGGTTTCGCACCAGGGTCTTCGGGGTGAGGCCCTTGCCGTTGATGGCTTGACCCTTCGGAGTGAGGTAGCGGGACACCGTCAGCAACAGTCCTCCGCCGCTCTCCAGGGGAATCTGTTTCTGAACGCCGGCGCGTCCGAACGTGTTCTCGCCAAAAAGTGTGGCGCGGCCCGAATCGATCAGGCAGCCGACGGCTATTTCCGCAGCACCCGCGGTCCCGCGATCCACCAGCACCGCGAGGGGTCCCGTGAAAGGTCGTGCGGTTTCGCTCGCGACAAGTGTCTGCTCTGGGGCTTTGCGCGACGCCAGTTTCGCCACGACACCACCCTTGACGAAGAGTTCGACAAGCGGCACCGCATTGGGCAGCGGGCCTATGGCGGAACTGCGCAGGTCCAGAATGACCGACGAGGCGCCTTGCGCCTGCAGGTCAGCCATCGATGACTTAAGCGAAGCAAGCGCGCCATCGCTCAAATCCGATACCGCGAGATAGCCGAAGCCGCCTTCGAGAAGACGCGCCACGGGAAGGCCGGCGGCGGGTTTCTCGCGAGTGAGTGTGGTCTCTGTGGCCTCCGTGCCCGACTTGAAGATGGCGACTTTGACGGTCGTCCCGGGCTCGCCGGCGAGCAGTTTCTCCCCTTTGGTCACGGTGAGACCGTGGGTGTGCTTGCCGTCGATGAACTTGATGAAGTCACCGGCCTTGACCCCCGCCTTACGCGCTGGAGAATTGGGCCTGGTCGCGACCACGGTGAGGAAGCCAAAACGCCGTCCGAGAACAATTCCGGTGTCGGCGGCGCTGCGCTTGCCCGCCTGGAGTTCCTTGAAGTCGATGGGGTCGAGGTATCCGCTGTCGCCGTCGAGCGCCTCCAGAAGCCCGCTTTCCGCCGCGTCGAGAGTGCGGTCCATGTTCACGGGATCAACGTAGGTCTCGCGGATCATCGAAACGACTTCGTGGAAGATCGAGAGCTGGGTGTACCCGGTGTCGCCCAAGGCCTTGCGCATGAGCGGGCCGGAGGCGAGATACAGCACGAAGGCGGTGGACGCGAGCGAAAGCGCGAAACGACTTCTCGAAGTCATGCCCTGGATTATAGGGACGAGGGCCGTTCAGGGCTTTTTGAGCCAGTCCAGGGGGTCTTCAGGTTTGCCTTGGACCCTCACCTCGAAGTGCAGACCGCTGCCGGTGACGCGGGTATTGGGCAAAAGGCCAAGGAGCGCTCCTTCCCCCACTTCGTCGCCTTGCGCCACCTTCAGCTCGCCGAGCCGGCCGTACAGTGTGTGTTCGCGAGACCCGTGGTCGATGATCACGAGCATGCCGTAGCCGACGAACTGGTCGGCGTAGACCACGCGGCCCCCGTGAACCGCGTGAACCTCGAACTCAGGAAAGGCGTCGATCTCGATCCCCTGCTGGATGATCCTGGTTCCAAACTTCGGATCCCGCTCCACACCGAAGCGACGGACGAGCGTGCCTCCCACCGGCCAGGGGATCTCTCCCTTTCGGACGTGCAGCGCAACACCCCCCTGGAAGGGCGCCATGGGCGGCTGATTGGAAGGTGGCGCGGTGTCTCCCGAAAGCGAGACATCCGGGTTCTCACCCAGGAGGCGGAGGAGGTCGGTCTCGCGTTTCTGATATTCCCCCGCGAGACGCTCCTGCAGCTCGCGCTCTTGCGCGATCTCGCCGAGGCGCATCTCCTTGTTCGACTTCCGGGCGGAGAGCACGCCCCTTGCCTGATTCAATCGACGCCTCGTCTCGAGGTTCAAGGCGGTACGTTTCTTGAGCTGCTCCTCGAGTTCGCCAAGGTGCTTGAGGTTCGCCTTGAAGGCCTTGATCTGGTCGCCGTCGGCGCTGGCGATCCTGGAGACGTAGCGATAGCCGCGAAGGATGTCCGCGGGATCGTCGAGGGAAAAAAGCAGACGCGCATACGACAATTCGCCGAGCTTGCTCAACGAAGCGAGGCTCTTCAAGACGCGTGGCCTCGTGGCCTCGATCTTGTCCTTCGTGGCCTGGACATCGCGAATGGTCGCGTCGAGGCGCCTTGTCGTCTCCTTGAATTCGAGCTCGGCCTCGTCGAACTGGTGGGCGGCGAGCCGCAGCTCGAGATCGATGGAGTCGAGATCTTTCAGCGTCGATTCGGTCTGACGCTGGAGCTTTTGAATCTCTCGCTCCACCGCCTCCCGCTTCGCGCGAACTCTCGCGAGCCGCGCCACATCCGATTCGGAAGGACCGGCCTCACTCTGAAGAGGTCTCGGGGTCAGAGCGGGTGTGGGCCTGGTGGTCGCCAAAGACGGCGTCGCGCGCGGCTTGGCGGGCCGAGGCCGGGCTTTCTTCTTTTGTGCGGTTCTCTGACGGCGCTGCGGTTCGGCCGCGCCGACCTCGGTGCACCAGGAGGGAGCGCCCCACCCCGTGATCGCGACCAGGAACAGAAGTGTCGCGATCGCCCTCGACATCAGCGAAGAGGCTTCCCGTCGTATGTGGTCGGCACGGGAACCCCGAGGAGGTCGAGGATGGTGGGAGCGAGGTCCATGATGTGAGGCGACGGGTTAGAAACCTTACGCGAGGAGAAGAAGACCCCTCCGCTGATCTCCGTGGCGGTGGCGCAATGATCTCCGCTCCACTTGCGGTTGTTGTTTTCGACGAACGTGCGCTGCACTCCGCCCATGGTGTCCTGCCAGCCCACGCGATAGCCGTCGTTGAAGCCGACCTGAAGGTCGGGGGCGTTTTTGAGGTATTCGCCCTTGTAGATGTCGTCGCGTTTGTAGATCGCCCGGAAGATCTGCGCCTTGTCGTCGGGATCGAGCTCCTTCACGAGCGCATCCGTGATCTCCTTCTGCAAGGCGTCGTACTCGGCTCCGGGCGAAACGATCCCGCGGCCTTCACGCCCCTTGAGGTTGAAGTAGATCTGCCCCAGACCCACCGCGTAGGCGCGGGTGCGCGACCAGTCGACGCCTTCCCAGAACTGACCGCGGCCGAAAAGGTCGTCGAGACCTTTCTTGGGGCTCTCCTGGCCGTCGAAAACCATGTAGCCCTTCTGAACGAGCCAGGTGTTGAGATTCACGCCGCGGCGGAAAGTGTGGAAACCGTGGTCCGACATCACCATGAGCGTGGCGTTTTTCGGAAGCTTCTCCTGGATCTTTCCGACCAGAGCATCGGCGCGCCGGTAGACCTTCTCGATGGCGTCGCCGTAGCGGGCGGCGAGGTCCTTGTCGTACATCGGGTGCTTGGGGTCGATGAGGCGGAAGAACATGTGAGACACGCGGTCGGTGGTCTCGATCGCGGCCACGAAGAGGTCCCAGTCGTCATGTTTGAGATTCTCAAAAATGATCTTCTCGCGGTCGTCGAAAGCCTTGTCCGCGTC
>JAYUUU010000038.1:0-3964 GCA_043754395.1 Vicinamibacteria bacterium | reverse complement strand
CGGGAAGGAGCGTGATTTCTCGGTGCGCGGCCACCGCCGACCTGAGTGCTTCGAGGTTGCGGCCGAGTCGCGTTTTGATCGGCGCCTGTAGCGCGTTCTTCTCTTCGAGGATCGCGGGCAGCGCCAGTTGGATCGGTGTCGCCACCGAGAGATAGGTGTCCGCGATGAACTCGAGCCGCGTGAGGGCCTCTTCGCGCAGGGCCCGGGGACCCGAGACGGCGATCCATCCCACTTTCATCTGCGGAAGCGCGCACGACTTCGAAAGGCCGCCGAGCGCGAAACACAGAGCGGGGGAGTCGAGGGCGAAGGAGGGATGTCGGTTCGCCGCCGCCTCGGGGGTGAGGACGAAGTCCGCGAACACTTCGTCGGCGAGGATCGCGACACCGCGTTCCGCGCATAGATCGGCGAGGGCTTTCGCCTCATCGCGTTTCAGGAACGATCCGGTGGGATTGTTGGGATGCACCACCACCAACGCGCGCGTCCTGTCGGTGATCAGCGCCCGCAACGCATCGACGCTCAGATGCCACTCGTGGTCGAAGCTCAGCGGATACGGTCGCACCCGCACGCTGTCGAGATCGGCGAGATAACCGAAAAGGGGATACGACGGCGTCGGCACGAGCACTTCGTCGCCCGCATCGGCGAGCAGCTTGAAGATCAGCGAGTAAGACTCGCTGCTGCTCGCGGTGAGGATGAGTTGTTCGGGAGGGACGCTGACGTCGCGAGCCGAGTAGTCGGCACTCACCGCTTCGCGAGCCGGGGCCAGCCCGCGGGCATCGGGCGCGTAGTGAGCGCCCGCCGGGTTTCCGAGCAGCGCCATCAACTCGGGCGGTGCCAGAAAACCCGCGCGCGTCGGATTTGATTCCGTGAGATCCAGAATCCGCGCCCCGGAAGTCCGAAGCGCGGAGATCCGCTGAGAAAGCGCGTTCTCCGCGAAGTCAGGAGGCGTCCGCCGCGAGAACATGAGCACGAGGCTATTACGAACGTGGAGGATCGAGGATGGAGCGGGACCGGAGAGCGAGTGGGCTTGCTTGCGACGGGGCCTTGAGTGGAACAAGCGACCAATAGTTCTGGAGTTTCAAGAATGCAGCGTGGCCGGCACTGCGGTGGGTCGCTGGCGACCGGGGCGTTGGGCGCGAGTCGCAAGAGTCCGTTTGGGGCCTTTGCGACTAACGAGCCGAGCAAGGAGGCACACGATTCCGAAGTTCCGGTAACGCAGTGCCGACGCGCGAGGCGTCCCCGGCGCCGCGAGCCCACCGCAGTGCCGGCCACGCGGGCTACCACTACCAAGCGTGAGGTTTCGGGGATTGCTTCGTCGCCTTCGCTTAATGAGCTTCCTCGCAATGACTGCGCACCTTCACCGGTCGTCAATTGCCATAGACTCGCGGCCAATGCCCCCTGCGACGCGTGAGCACGATCGCCTTGCCGAAAAAGACGGAACCCTGGCCTCGTGGCGTCACTGGGGCCCCTACGTCTCAGAGCGCGCATGGGGCACGGTCCGCGAGGACTATTCACCCGACGGCAACGCGTGGGGTTATTTCCCGCACTCTCAAGCCCGCTCAAAGACTTACCGATGGGGCGAAGACGGCCTCGCCGGCATCTGCGACCGCTATCAGATCCTCTGCCTCGCCTTCGCCTTCTGGAACGAGAACGACCCGTTCCTGAAAGAGCGCCTCTTTGGCGTCGTCCCCTCCGAAGGCAACCACGGCGAGGACGTCAAGGAGTACTACTTCTATTTAGACAACCTCCCCACCCACTCCTATATGAAGTGGCTCTACAAGTATCCCCAGCGGGAATACCCGTACGAGAAGCTCGTGCGCGAGAACCAGGCGCGAAAAGGCGGCGGCGAAGAGTACGAACTTCTGGACACCGGCATCTTCGACGACGACCGCTACTTCGACATTGAAGTCGAGTACGCGAAGGACACCGCCGAGGACATCGTGGTCCGCATGCGCGCGCATAACCGAGGTCCCGAGGCGGCGCCGCTTCATGTCCTGCCTCATTTGTGGTTTCGCAATACGTGGAGCTGGAGCCAGAAGGCCGAGCCGCAGCCGCGCATCGTTCAAGGGGCTTCGGGCCAAGGGTTCATCAGCATCAGCGCGGACGACCGCGACGCACAACCGCTGCGTCAACTGCCTTTTCAGTACAAGCTCGGCGGCCGCCATCTCTTTGGCCCCGCGGGGGCAAAAGGGACGCTGTTCACCGACAACGAAACCAATGCCGAAGCCTGTTACGGCCCCGGCGCCTCGAGCCGGTCGGCCTTTACCAAGGACGCGTTCCACCGACACGTCGTGCACGGCGAGAACGCAACCAACCCCGAGAGCTTTGGAACGAAAGCGGCGCTTCACTACCGCGTCGTGGTTCCGCCTGGGGGAAGCGTCGACCTGTGCTTCCGCCTTTCGAATCAACTCCATCAAGACCCCGTGGCCAGCGTCCCCGCGGTCATCGAACGCGGCCGCGCCGAAGCGGATGAGTTCTACGCCGCGGTCCATCCCTCCTCGGCCACCGAAGACGAGAAGCTCGTTCAGCGTCAGGCTTTCGCGGGGATGTTGTGGACGAAGCAGATCTACCTCTTCGACGTGAACGTCTGGCTCGAGGGCGACCGGTCCGACTGGCCTCCCCCCGAGGCGCGCAAGCAGATCCGCAACTCTCACTGGCGGCACTTGAACTCCATGCGCATCATGTCGATGCCGGACAAGTGGGAATACCCGTGGTTCGCGGCGTGGGATCTCGCGTTCCACTGCGTGCCTATCGCCATCATCGACCCGGAGTTCGCGAAGGAGCAGCTCTGGCTTCTGCTGTTCGAGCAGTTCCAGCATCCCTCCGGGCAGATCCCCGCCTACGAGTGGGAGTTCTCGGATCTCAATCCGCCGGTTCAGGCGTGGGCGGTGTGGCGCATTTACAACATGGACCGCCTGCGCAGCGGCAAGAGCGACCGGCTTTTCCTCGAGAAGTGTTTCCACAAGCTGCTGATGAACTTCTCGTGGTGGGTCAACAAGGTCGACCGCGAGGGCAACAACGTTTTCGAAGGCGGTTTCCTCGGCCTCGACAACATTACGGTCATCGACCGCTCGGAGAAGCTCCCGCACGGCGCGATCCTCGAACAGTCGGACGCCACCGGATGGATGGGGATGTTGTGCCTGCAGCTCATGCGCATCTCCTTGGAGCTGGCGCGCGAGAACAAGGCCTACGAGGCGCTCGCCACCAAGTTCTTCCAGCACTACATCTACGTGGGTGCTGCGATGAAGCGCATGGGCGGCCGAAACTATCAGCTCTTCGACGAGGCCGATGGTTTCTTCTATGACGTCCTTCGTTTCCCCGACGGGGCCTTCGAGAAGTTCCGCGTGCGTTCGCTTGTGGGCCTGGTGCCGCTCTACGCCATCGAGCGGCTTGAAGAGAAGTGGATGGCGCCCTTCAAGGAATTCACGGAGTCGATGATCTGGTTCGTGAAGAACAAGTCGCACGTGGTGCAAAACGTCTGCTATCCCTTGTGCCGCGACGGCGCCACCACTCACGTCCTCGCCATCGTCGATCCCGCGCAGACGAGGCGTCTGCTCGAACGCGTCTTCGACCCGAACGAGTTCTGGTCCGAATACGGTCTGCGCAGCATGTCGAAGGTTCACGAGCGCGAACCCTTCCACTTCGGCGAACGCACCGTGCGGTACGAGCCCGCCGAGGCCGAGGCGAAGATCAAGGGCGGAAACTCCAACTGGCGCGGGCCGATCTGGTTCCCGACCACCTTCCTCATGATCGAAGCGCTGCGCAAGCTCGGCACCGCGTACGGCCCCACTTTCAAGATCCGCGTGGGTGGCGAAGACGGCGAGGAGAAACCGCTGTGGGATGCCGCGAAGTCGATGTCCGACCGGCTCGTCTCGATTTTCACCCGCGGCGCCGACGGACGAAGGCCCTGTCACGGCCGGCGCGCGAAGTTCCAGACCGACCCTCACTGGCGCGACCTCATCCTCTT
>JAYUUU010000037.1:0-3673 GCA_043754395.1 Vicinamibacteria bacterium | reverse complement strand
ACCGGAACCACGTGGTCAAACGTGAGCCTCTGCGGGTCGAACTCGTTGCCGCAATACTGGCAGCGGTGCTCATCGCGCGCGTAGACATTCGCGCGGGAGAAGGGAACCTCCGAGAAGATGCGTCGAAGACGCACGTGGCGAAGAAGGCGGAGCACCGAAGGCAAGGGGACGTGAGCCTTGACGCCGCGCACGAAACGCTCGTAATTCGCCACCACTTCGACCTTGCCCTGGTAGAGAAGCGTCATGGCGCGCTGCCACGACACCACGCCGAGTGGCTCGTAGGTCGCGTTCAGAACCAGAGTCTGTTCCATGGTCTCTTAGGGTCCAAGAGACAGAATATCTGACGAAAGCCTCGAATTGTGCATGGATGGCCGGTTTAGCGGGGGTCAGGCCGTCCACGCCTCTTTGCGAATGGTGGCCTTCTCGACTCTCTCCCAGACGATTTCGTGGCCAAGCCCTGGTCCTTTGGGGACCTGAATCCTCCCGCTCGCGTCGACGGTGACGCCCGGCTCGATCAGGTCTTCCTCGAAATAACGACGGCTCGCCGACGTGTCGCCCGGGAGCGTGAAGCCCGGCAGCGTCTGCAGGTGAACGTTCGCGAGCCGGCCGATGCCCGACTCCAGCATGCCTCCGCACCACACGGGAATGCGATGCGTCGCGGCGGTCGCCTGAATCTTTCGCGAGTTCAAGAGGCCGCCCACGCGGCCGGCCTTGATGTTGATGATGCCGCAGGCGCCGATGGAGATGGCACTTTCCGCGGCCGCGTGGCTGGTGATCGACTCGTCGAGGCAGATGGGAGTGGCGATCTGCGGCTGAAGTTTCGAGTGCTCGATGATGTCGTTCCACGCGAGAGGCTGTTCGATCATCATCAGGTTGAAACCGTCGAAGGCGCGAAGCGTGTCCGCGTCTTTGAGGGTGTAGGCGGAGTTCGCGTCCACCATCAGGCGGACCCTGGGGAACTTGTTGCGAATCGCGTGGACGAGGTCGAGGTCTTTGCCTGGCTTGATTTTGATTTTGATCCGCTGATACCCGGCCGCCACTTCCGTCGCGACTTTGTCGAGAAGCGCGGGGATGTCTTTCTGCAGGCCGATCGAGACCCCGGCGGAGATCGTCTCCCGGGAGTCGCCGCCGAGGGTTTTTGACAGCGGCTCGCCCTTGGCCCGCGCGAACAGATCCCATATCGCCATCTCGAGCGCCGCCTTCGCCATCTCGTGTCCGCGAATCCGGGAGAGCAGGCCGTCGGTTTCTTCCGGCGATTCGAAGACATGGCCGAGAACGAGCGGGGCCAGAAAATCACGGATGACGTGGGCGACGGTACCGTTTGTTTCGGGCAGGTAGTAAGGGTCGTCTTCGGCCACACACTCGCCAACCCCCCAAGCACCGTCGTCTGCGAAGACCTGGGCGAGCAGGAAAGACTTCTCGGTGACCGCGCCAAAGGACGTCTCGAACCGGAATCGAAGCGGCATCTTGAGATACCGGAGTTCTATCCGTTCGAGCTTCAGTTTCATTTCTTCTCTTTCGAGGCAGCCAGACACTTCGAGCATTTGCCGAAGACCTGATGCTTGTGTCCCTCGATCAGAAAGCCGATCTTGCGCGCTTCCTCCTCCTGAAGCGCTTCGATCTCGTCCGAGCTGAACTCGAAGATCGCGCTGCAGACGTTGCAGATGAAGTGATCGTGATGGCGGCGGTTCAGCTCGCGTTCAAAACGCGTCTCACCCTTCAGCACCAGGGCCTGAGCGAGGCCGGCGCTTTCGAGCAGTTTCAGCGTTCGATAAACCGTCGTACGGCCGATCCCCGGAGACTTGCGTCGGACCAGGCTGTACAAGTCGTCGACCGAGAGATGCTTGTTCGAGGCGAGGAACGTGGCGACCACGAGGTCGCGGCGGGCGCTGCGGTTTAAACCCTCGCGCTTGATATGCGCGTCGAGGACATTGGCTTCATCAGCGAATACTCTTTGCATTGAACGATTTAAACTATACTTTAGGGACTTCGTGGGCCGAGGGGGAAGTTGTTTGGGGTGAGTGGAGTCACAGGTCCGCTACAGGCGACTCAGACGTTTCGCATAAAGTCATCGCTCTCCAATCCGTATTTTCTTCCGCCTTTCCCTTATTCCAACCCCAAAACTCCCCTTGACCTCGAAATATCGCGCCATCTGGATCGTCGCGGCCCTTTCCGTGGTCGCGCTCGTTCCGCTTTACGGCGATCCGCGTCGTTCCCCGGTCACGCACTCCGAATGGGCGCGCATGATGATGCGCAGCCTCAATTTCGAGGATCGCCTCGAAGGCATCGATAACGCGGAGGACATCTTCCGAGCCCTCGCCTGGAAGGGCCAGCAGAATGTCCTCGCCTCGAACTACAAGCGGGGAACCGCGGTCTCGAAGAAGGGCAACTTTGTTTTCGCGGACAACGCGACCGGCGAAGTCGCCTACGACGTCGCGATAGTGCGAAGCGGCGACTACAACGTGCGGCTCACCCTGAGCGGCTCCGTCGACAAGCCTTTCAAGGTCGAGATCCGCAAGGACGGCAACGCCGATGCGGTCGCCATCTTCGAGCCCACGGGCAGCGGCGCCGAGTACGTTTCCGTCGACCTCGGCTGGATCAAGCTGAGGCCTGGGAATCACACCATCTCCGTGGCTCTGCCGCCCGGTACTTCGCTCGAGTCATTGCAGATCTCGCCGCCCTGTCTGAGCCCGATCGAACCCTCGGGCGGCTGGCGCGCCGCCGCACTCACCACCGATCAGGACCTCGCGAAAACCATGCTGCAGGCTCTCGAAATGGAGAGCGAGCTTCCGCCCGCGGACGAGCCCATCGAACTGCGCGCGTCGAAGTTCGAGATCCTCGCACCCGAATCGAGGCTCGGCGAAGTGGGTGCAGACGACGACAGCTTCGAACTCGACGCCACCTTCGAAGGCCTTCAGGCGATCGTCTACGCCGATATTCAGAAGGCCGGCCTATATTCGATTTCCGCATTCACCACCACGGGGGATGGACAGACCTGGGTGGCCGACTCGTGTCGCAGCGCCGACTTGTGCCCGACTCCGGACGTGACGCCGAAATGGCGCACCGTTCTGACCAGCGAATTCAACGTCGGCCGGCATTCCTTCACCGTCCTCCTCACCAACGGCGCGAAGGTCGGGAAGATCCGCCTGCAGCGTTTGAAGACGTCTCCCGAGGATTACGTGGGTGCTCTCGAGCGTATGGGTTTCCGCGTTGGTTCGCCCGGCCCTATTTCGCGCGACAAAGCGCGCGAGGCGATGGAATGGCTGAAGGATCGTTGGAAGCAGAAGATGGGCACGGATCCAGCGTGCATCGTCCAGGCGCCGATTCTGGGCCGGCTCGCAAGCGACGCGGGTCAGGCCGCCGGCGGTTCGACCTCGTCGGTCACTCCTCCGGGCGGGACACCTCCAGGCGTCACGCCGCCCACGGGGCCGCCCAATGGTCCGCCGCCTGGGCCACCGCTGCCTCCGCCGCTACCGCCCACCGACCAGCCTCCCGCGACCCCTGTTCTGCCCGTTCGGTAGCAGGCTGCGGACTGCTAGGCTCCGCGCGGGCCTGTAGTTCAGCGGTTAGAACCGCCGGCTCATAACCGGTAAGTCCCGGGTTCGAATCCCGGCGGGCCCACCACTCATCCCTCGGGGTTCTTTCCAAGGCCGGTCTTGGATCGAGCCGCGGC
>JAYUUU010000036.1:0-15677 GCA_043754395.1 Vicinamibacteria bacterium | reverse complement strand
GCGGCGATTTGAAAGACGCTGTCGCCGGACGTGTAGACGATCAAGGCTCCGGTTTTCACATGCTCCTCGCCGAGTTCCTTCAGGATCTCGGTGCCGGAGGCGCCCTTGTTCCCAAGGACGGCCCGGCCCGTCTCCTTCGTGAAGGCAGTGATGAGTGCTTGCGGGAACCCTTCCGGATACAGTCGGAATGGCTTCTCGGTCATCAGGCCCATCATTTCCCAGTGGCCGGTCGCCGTATCTTTCCCGGCGCTGCGCTCGGCGAGCCGGCCGAACCCTGCTCTTGGCGCAGCCTCTCGGGACGTCGAGCATGTGGGTGGCAGATTCCCAAGGCCCAGAACCGCGAGATTTGGAATCCGCGCATGGCCCTGGCTCAAGACGTGACCGAGCGTATCGGCGTGACCGTCGCCAAAAAGATCCGCGTCGGGAGCCGCCCCCACTCCAAGCCCGTCACAAACGACCACCACGGCGCGCTTGTAAGGCCCCATCAACTCGAACTCCGCGGCGCCTGGAGCCACGCTCCGATTCGAGCGAGTGCCGGCTCTTCCGAGGCGAACCACTCCACCTCAAACTGCCGCCTGAAGTAAGTCATCTGTCGCTTCGCGTACTGCATGGTCGCAATCACAATAACACGCAGCACTTCGTCGTCTCCGTGCGGCGATAGCGGCCCTTCGGCCAGGCGCTCCGCTACTTCGCGGTACCCGATGGCGCCGAGGGCGCGTGGCTTAAAACCCCTCTCTGACGAGGCCTGGAGCGCCTTTTCGGTCTCTGCGACAAGACCCGCATCGAGCATCCCGCGGACTCGAGCGGTCACGCGGCGCCTCAGTTCCTCACGGCCCGGATCGAGACCGATCAGCAAGGCCTCGCCTGAAAACGCGGGCTTCCTCTCGGCCTGGATCTGCGAGAACGGCCGACCAAGTGTAAAGAAGACCTCTAGCGCACGAATCACCCGAACCTGGTCGGCAGGCTGGGTCCTGGCGCCGTACCCAGGATCCTTCCCCATCAACAGCCGATGCAGACGCGAGGCGCCGTGCCGCTTGGCCAGAGCCTCCAATCGTTGCCGCACGTTTGGGTCGGTGCCGCCGTGCTCAAACAGGCCCTTCAGAAGCGCCGTGAGATAGAGGCCCGTGCCTCCGGTGACGATCGGCATGAGGCCGCGCCCCCTGATGTCCTCGATCGCCTCTCCCGCACGCTGGGCGAAAACACCAGCGTTCATCTCCTCGTGCAGGTCGAGGATGTCGACGAGATGGTGGGCCACGAGCCGTCGAGCCTCGAGCGAAGGTTTGCCGCTGCCGATGTCGAGACCGCGGTAGACCGAAACGCTGTCGCACGACACCACCTCGCCGCCGAACCGTCGCGCCGCCTCAACTGCGAGGTCCGACTTGCCGCTTGCGGTGGGACCGACAATCGCCACAATCCGGCTCGGCCCTTCCGGACTCACCTCGAAAACCAGAGGCGAGCCAGCGCGAACACAACGAGCAGGAGGACCACAATGCCAAGGCCGCGGATTTGAGCCTCGGGCAGCCGGGACATCGGCGGCTAGACCTCGATGAGCATGCTGTCGGGCCGCAGCGCCTTCAGGATATTGGCCTCGTGATCGGCGCCGATGCTGTTTCGGACCGCGAAGAGCATCGCGTAGAGGATCTCGTTCAGTGTGTTCGTGAGTTGAAGGGACCGGTCGGCCTCGGGAAGACCCCGGAGTGCGGTCAGCAGCGGGGGCGGGTCGATGATTCCGCCTTTCGTCACCCGGCACGCGGTGATGATGCCTCCGGCCCCATGCAGCTCAGTCACGGCACTTTGCAGAGTGCTATCGGCCTCGGGGCCGATTTCGCGCAGCAGATAGCGATAGATGTAGGAGTACATCGAGTTGTAGGCGTCGAGCGCCTGTTCGGTGACGTCTCGCCCCGGCGACTCCCCCACAGACCGGATCTTCCGGCCGCGGACCCGCAGGAAGCCGGCGCAGAAGAGGGCATAGAGCGTCTTCTGGGTCTCGCCATCGCCGATTTCGCTCTCGCGGCATATCTCAGCCACCGATCGCCGGCCGTCGACAAACACGAGGATGTGCTTTTCGAAAGGCTCGAGTCCGGTGAGCTCAACGTCCTTTATCACTTCGAGGATCAGGCCGGGGTCAGGATAGCGGCCCTTGAGGGCGCCCTCGGGATCGATCCGCCGCAAGCCCTCTAGCACCAGCACGAGTGGATCAAAGGAGACCGTGACCTTCTCCTTCTGAGGCAGCGTGGTCGATTCGAAGACAAATTCGCCGGACGACCACTCGAAGAGGCTGAACACGATCTCGCGGCACTGGGTTTCAACACCCTCCCAAAGATCCTGGGGCGCCATCGCCCCCATCTCGATCAGGACCTTGCCTTGCCTGCGCCCGTGAGAGATCTGCTGAAGCGACATCTCGTACTCTTCGACGCTGATCTTTCCGAGGCGAAGCAGAGTTTCACCCAGCCGGTCGTTCGGCGAATTGCTGGTTGCGAAAACCACGCGCCCGTTGTGGAAGTAAATCGCCTTCCGCGTACCCTCGGTCTCGACCGAAAGGATTCCGGTGGAGGTGCTCCTGCGGAGCTGGATTAAAAGCTCGGGAAGGGGCAGCGCGGAAAGGTTCCCCTTGAGGCCCTGCGCGGTGATGAAAGGAACCAGGCGCCTCGGAATCGCGTCGGTATGGGTGCTCATATGGGGCTTCGGCTACTTAGTCTACTGGGACTTGAGCTCGATGCCCGAGTAGTAGTGCTTGAGGATCTGGTCGTACGTGGCGCCCGCCTGAGCCATCCCAAAAGCGCCCACCTGGCAAAGACCCACGCCATGGCCCCACCCCTTCCCGGTGATGATGAACTGCCTAACCGACCCGTCCTTCAAGACCTCCCGGTCGATCACGAACAGGTTCTCCCTCACTCCCAGGGCGAAGCGGACTTCAAGGCCCTTGAGCACGATCTCTCGTTCGGACCCTCTGACCGCCAGTTCGATCACGCGACCCGACACCCCGGTCCGCCGCACCTGGAGGTCAAGAACCTGGCCGGGATTGCCGTAGCGCGTCATCGACTTCACGATCTGCGCGGGGGTGAGCCGCTCCTCCCAGCGATAGAAGCGGGAGGATCGATCGGCGGACGGGCCCAAGCGGCTTTGCTCCGCGACCAGGAAGGCCAGGCGCCCGTCGGTCAGGATGTATCGCACCTTGTCCCCCTGCGTCAGAGCAAGTTCCGATGCGGCGAGCGGCGTGCCGGAAAGGTCACGAAACAAGCGGACGTTGTCGGCCACGCGCACGGTCTGAATGACGTCGTCGACCCGAAAACGGAACTCTCCCTCCGAGCCCCCCGCAAACTCCGCACGGTCGAGGGACGGCGGCCCCATCCGGAGGGCGGAACGCGCCAGTATGCCGATCGCGACACTGCGAGAAATCCGGCCATCCGGGGCGAGGCGACCGCTCGCCGAAGGAGAAAGCACGTCCTCCTGGATCAGGATCGCCGCGGCGCGCGCCTCTTCGGGGCTCGCGAACTCTTTCTGGTCTTCCGACTGACGCAGGAACTCGGCATCGCGGTCGCTCAACAGGCGCAAAGCGCGCTCGCGCCAGCACAGCGCGGTCGAGACGTAGACGAAGAATGTGCCGCGCCGGCCCAGGTCGCCCGTGCGCTGCGCGGTGCAGCCCTGGCGCCCGAGCGAACGCAGGAGCCGCTGAGTCCAGGCCTCGGCCTCTTCCGAGCGCAGGCCCTGCGCCAGCCACCCCGCATCCTCGGCGCTTCTTCCCACCACGTCGAGTGCGGTCAGGAGCGCCACATCCCGGTTGATCCCGGGCTCGGGACCGAGCTGAGCGATTTTCCCGTTTGATCGGATCACCGCGAGGCGGTCCCGTTCTGCCAGGCATTCAACACCCTTCAAGTACGCCTGGGTCTGGCTCGGAAACATGTTGAACCCGTCCTCAGTGTGCCCACCGCAGGTCGAGGTGTAGAGAGCGTTGATCAGCTCTCCCTTGTGACGCGCGGCGATTCCCGCGGTTTCGATAACCGCCTGATCCGTGAGCGGGTGCTCGGTTCCAAAACCCCGGTAGACCTGACACGCGGGTGTGGCGCAGATGTCGTAACCGCGGTCCTTGTACTGGCCCATGTTGCGCAGCGCGTAGGTCCGGGCCGCGACCGCCTGGGCCTTCAGGGCCTCGAGTTGAGGAAACATTCCGGGCGAGAGCTCATTCGGGACGACGCCGCGGAGATAGTCCTCGAGATTCAGGATATTCACCGCGGTGACGCCGCTCGTTCCGGCGCGGACTTCGACAAGGCCGCGCAGAGGCGAGGTGCCGATGGCGAGGCGCTCATCCGGGCTCACGGCCTGCAGCAGCACCACGGGTGCAATCTCTCCGGTCTCGATAACTCTTATGAGACCGGAGGCGCCGCCTGGTGGCGCATCCGTGGTGACGTATGCCCCCGGGAAACCCCCAGACGACAGCTGTCGTGACAACGCCGCCGCATCCTCGCGCGCCGGATAAGAGCCCGCGCGCACTTGATAGGTACGCGTCGCCTCGCTCCAGGCCGGCTCGACCTTGAGACCGGTCGCGGCCGCCGCCCTCTGCGCCGCCTGCTGTGCCTGGGCCAGGTCCGAAAGGCTCGCGACTTGAACCTGAAAGCGAACGGAGGCGCCGGAGGCGGCGTTTGCAAGTTCAAAAGTGAGCCGTTGCGCGATCGACTCCTTCCCCGCCGTAAAGACACGCATTCCGGCATCGGCTCCACCGACCGACACACGGGGCACATCGACCGAGAAGCCAATGCGGATGGTGGGTGCTACGAGCGCCGACGTGAGGTCTGGTGCGGCCTTGAAGGCCGTGGCGGGCTGAACCGGTCGCGCCGTCGGTGTGGTAACAGGTGTCGCGCGCGCGAGCGGGCCACCGGGGCCTCGAGGCTTGGTCGGAGCGCCGCTGCGACAGCCTGGAGAGAGGAAGAAGAGCGAGGCGCTTGCGAGGACGAGCAGAGTCTGTTTGTTCAAGGGGTCCTAGTAGACAAACGTGACGCGCATGGTGACGCTGCCCGCCGGATAGTCCTCGGGCAGAGGCAGCAGGTCGCTTCCCTGAAGGGCGTTTGAGGCGGCACGGTCCAGGGCGTTCATTCCGGAGGAAGTGAGCATGCTCAGGCGCGAGATTTTGCCACCTCGCTCAACCGTGAACTCAATCCCCACCTGACCTCGCACGCCGAGGCGGGCGGGTTCGGGGATGATCCAGTTTCTATAGACCTCGCTTTTGAAGTGATTGATCCATCGCGTGAAGTCAGCCCCTTCCGGATCGAAGAAGAGAGGCCCCATCTGGTGACCGGCGATCTCCACTTGCGACACGTCGCGCCGCTCTTTCATCGCGCGCTCCACGCTTCTTGTGGTTGCGCCCAAGAGGCCTCCCGATGGCCCCGCCATTCTGGGGTCGTCGGCGCGCGGCATCCGTAGCTGACCGCCCAAAGGCAGGGGCATCCCACTGCGATCCGCATCTTCGCCGCGCCCCTGTCCCGCCTGACGCTGCGATTCAGGAATCGCCTCTTCGGGCCGCGATGCCGCCTGGGCCACCTTCGTGCCGCGTCGTCCAATGTCGCGGTCGCGCTCGAGATTCAGGATTTCCGCGCGTTTGTCGGAAGCCTCGCCGATGCTGATCTTCGCGTTCTTGGGCGGGGGCGGGGGCGTTGCTACCGGGAGGGGCGGTGGGGGCGTCGGCTGGGGTGCGGCTCTGGCTGCGGCCTTCGGGGCGGGCGGGCGGGCGAGTTCCTTTGGAAGGAGGAAGGCGCGTCGCTCCGCTGGCTTTTCCGCCTCGAGCGCAATCGGGTCTCTCGGCTGGATTCGAAGGAGTAAGGCCAGGATCATGGCGTGCATCAGCACCGACCAGACCAGCAGGCTGTCCCGGCGCGGTGTCTCTATCCTGGGTATCGGGCGGCGAGGGTCGTCCGTGGTCTCGGTGACCAGATCGACCTCGTTGAAATTGAATACCGCCACGTTGAGCGCTGATGTTCTCAGGCGGGGCTGTTCGGACCCGCACCGCTCATCTTGTCGAGAATCTCTTGCGCCATCCTTAAGACCCGCACTCCATCCTGGCCGGAAACTATGGGAGGCGTACCGTCCGAAATCGCCCGCACGAACGCGATGGCCTGGCGGCGCAGGGGCTCGCTCTCGGGGTCGCCCGGAGTCGCTCCAATCGCCTCCAGTTTGATCTCGGGCGCTCCTGAATCGCCGATCACCAGCTTCGCGATCTGAGCCTGGCGAGTTAGGAAGTCGCACGACGCGTAGAGCCTGGAGCCGAAGACGCGGAACTTGCGGATCTTCTCCACGGACACTCGGCTCGCGGTGAGATTCGCGATGAGACCGGACTCGAAACGGATGCGCACGTTCGCGATGTCAACCCGGTCGGTCAGGACCGGGACCCCGACGGCGTCGATCTGGACGGGCTTCGAGGTGTCAAGAGCCGCCAGCAGATCGAGGTCGTGAATCATCAGGTCGAGGATCACATCGATGTCGAGGCTGCGATTCGGGAAGGGAGAGAGGCGATGAACCTCGACGAAGCGGGGCGTGCCGATCCGGCGGAGCGCCTCAGAGGCGGGATTGAAGCGTTCGACGTGGCCCACTTGAAGCACCACACCCTTCTCTCCAGCGAGCGAAACCAGGCGGTCTGCCTCCTCAAGGGTCGAGGTGATCGGCTTCTCGACCAGCACGTGCTTCGACGCCGCGAGAAGGCGCGTCGCCACCTCGGCGTGGGCGAGGGTCGGAACCGCGACCACGGCGGCATCGACACTGCCGATGAAGGCATCGAGGTCTTTGGCGACGCTGGCTCCAAACGGCTCCCCCACAGCTTTCGCCTTGGCGGCATCGAGGTCGAACACGCTGGTCAGACGGGCGCCCGGGATGATCGAGAAGACACGCGCGTGATGCGACCCGAGAGCACCCGTTCCGACGACACCAACTCTCACGGATTCACTGGCCATCGATCAGACCTCCGAGCCTTTCCGCACGACGCCCACGACCGCGATGCCCATCTCCTTCGCCCGAGTCAGGAACGCCTTCTTGTCGAGGAGCAGCGTCTTCTTCGCTTCCACCGCGAGGACGGCGGCCTTCGCGGCCGCGAGTGCCTCGAGGGTGCGCTCGCCTACGACCGGAACGTCGAAACGCATGTCCTGCCCAGGCTTCGCCATCTTCACCACGACCACGCCGGGTCCGGCGATCCGGCCGGCGCGCGCGATGGCTTCATCCGTGCCCTCCATCGCCTCAAGGGCCACCACCGCCCGGTCCTTGACCACCACGGTCTGGCCGAGGTCGAGACGGCCGAGTTCACCCGCGATCCTCACGCCATATTCGATCGCCCTCTGCTCATCCGAAGTGGGCTTCTTCCCCGCCATCGCACCCTCATCCGCGAGTTGGTCGGCCAGGAGAGTCACGGAGGAAATGAGTTTGATGCCTTCGCGCTCCAGGGCGTCGGCGACGCCGCCGATGAGGCTGTCCGTGTTTTTGAAAGCGAGCCGCGCGAGCACTCCCATCAAAGTGAGATCAGGAACGATGCCGGAGAAGATCTGGTGGTGGCGCACCTGCCCGGCCATGATGGCTTCGCTCGCTCCCGCCTTCTTGAGCGCCGCGATGCACGACCCGAGCTGGCCGAGTGAAACCTCCTGCGTCTCGTCGACCAGCGCTTCAAGCCCCGCGTCTGTCTCTTCCTTCAGCCGGATGAGGACGACGCGGCGGCCCTGGCGCTTCGCGGCTTCCGCAACCAGGAACGGGAAGCGGCCATTCCCCGCGATCAGGCCGAGCGGTCCCGAGGCGGAGGTTGTCTCGCTCACTCGTCGTGGTCCGCGACCCGCTTTCGGCGTTTGAGGACAACACCGCGCTTGGCGGTTCGAATGAACTCCACGAGGATCTTTACTTCCTTGATGTCCCCGACGCCCGGTTCCGCCTCCATCCGCTGCAGCGCCTCGCCCGCGGGCAGACCGCTCTGCATGAGGATTCGGTAGGCGCGGCGGATGGCGGCCACGACTTCAGGCGTGAAGCCGCGACGCTTCAGGCCGAGTGTGTTCGGCCCGAAGAGGCAGGCCGGACGGTTGCCGACCGTCTTCGAATAGGGGAGCACATCCATGGTGGCGACGGTGAAGCCGCCCAGGAAGGCATAAGGGCCGACGCGGCAGAACTGATGCACGGCCGAGAAAGCGCCCACCGTCGCGTAGTCGCTCACTTCCACGTGTCCCGCGAGCGTCGCCGCATTCGCGAAGATGGTGTGCGAACCCACATGGCAGTCGTGGGCCACATGCGACTGCGCCATGAAGAGATTGTCGGACCCGATCTTCGTGATGCCCCCGCCGCCCGCGGTGCCGCGATGAACCGTGACCCCCTCGCGAAACACATTCCGGTCGCTGATGCGGACGCGCGTTTTCTCGCCGCCGAACTTCATGTCCTGAGGGGCGAGGCCAATCGAGGCGAAGGGGAAGACGTGATTGCGCTCGCCGAGCCAGGTATCACCGTCGATCACGGCATGGGCGTCGACCACGGTCAAAGCACCGAGCACCACGTCCGCGCCGATCACCGCATAAGGACCGACGGTTACGCCGAGACCTAGTTTGGCTCCCTCCGCGACGATGGCGGTCTCGTGGACTTCGGGGGGACGCAGATGCGAGACCGAGAGCAGAAGCCGCGCTTCGGCGACTCTTTGATCCCCCACTCGAATTTCGCCTTTGATCCTGAAGAGGTCGCCGCGACGGTGGATCAGAGAGATCTCGAGATCCAGGCGGTCGCCGGGCGTCACCGGCCTGCGGAACTTGGCGTTGTCGATGCCGACGACGAGCACTTCGCTGCGCGTCGGGTCGGTCGACTGCAGCAGCCAGATGCCCGCAGCCTGCGCGAGGCTTTCCATGAGGAGCACCCCGGGCATCACGGGCGCGCCGGGGAAATGCCCCTCAAAGAACTCTTCCGCGCCCGTCACCGCATTCACCGCGGTCAAGCCGACCTCGGCATCGAAAGAAGTGATGCGGTCGACGAGGACAAAGGGGTAGCGAGTGGGAAGGCGGCGCGCGAGACCGCCCACCTCCACCTCGGTCTGGAGGACTTTGATTTCCGGCAGCGTGGTCGACAAGATCGAAATCTAGCTTGAAAAACGCGAGGCGGCCCGATCCGCGAGCCGCCTCAAGTCTTCTGAAAAGCCCGGATTGGCTTGCTTTTTCGGCTAGCGAAGCGGCGTGGGCGTGGGCTTGGCCGCGGGAGGCGACGCCGGGGCCGGCGTGGTCGCGGCAGGAGCAGCGGCCGCGGGCTTGGGAGCGGCCCCAGCGGGACGGGCCGCCTTCTCGGTGTCATCGGCCTTCACGATCACGTCACGGGTGATGTCGAGTTCCGCGTTGATCAAGACGATGGTGGCTCGGTCGAGGATGAAGTCGAGGCCCTTCTCCTTGCCCACGGCCTGGAGAACCGGCTGGATCTTCTGGTTGAACTCGACCTGGTACTCCTGTGCTTTCGCCTGCGCCGATTGCTGCATGCGCTGAATGTCAGCCTGGGAGTCCTCGGCCAAGGCCTGACGCTCGCGGTTCTTCTTCACGATCTCCTGCTGCTTCTTCTCGACCGCGTCGGCGGAGAGAATGGCGCTCTGCTTCTGGAGGTCGTCTTGAAGCGCCTTGATCGCGGTGTCGACCTGGGCGATCTGGTTCTGCCGCTTCGTGAGCTCAGAGCGAATCTCACTTTCGAGTTGATCCATGCGAGTGGCGTAACCCTTCCCGAGCAGGCTCTCCTGCGAGATGCGCTGCATGTCGACGACGCCCATCTTCGTGGGTTTGCCGGTGGGGCCCTGGGTCTGAGCGTGTGACGCGCCCGCGGCGAGGAGCAGGGCCAAAGGCCCCGCGAAAGCAAACAACTTCTTCATCAGTTCTCCTTAGAAAGTGGTGCCGACAGCGAAACGGAAGACGCGCTTCTCCGCGAAGAGAGGGTCGGCGTTGGGGTTGAACGCGTAGATCAAGCGGAACGGCACGTTCAACACCGGCATGATAAACCGAAGCTCCGCTCCGGTCGAGATCACGGCGCTCTTGAACGTGATCTTTTCGTTCTGCAGGTACGACTGGCCGGCGTCGAAAAACAGCAGCGCGCGGATCGGGCCGCCCACGTCGAAGTAGTACTCGGCGTTGAAAAGAGCGAACTTATCGCCGCCGACCAGGGCGCTGCTCGAGGGCTCGCGGGGACCGACCGCCCGGATGTTGTAGCCGCGGATCTGCTGCTCGCCTCCCATGTAGAAGCGCAAGTAAAAGGGCAGGCTTGAGCGGCCGGTGACGGGATCGATCACCGCGGTCGCCGAGAACGGCCGGATCATGCCGAACTGCGCTCGGATACCGAGCGAGGTCTTCTTGGTGTGCGGGATGTAAAAAATCGCCTCGACATCGGGCCGCAGATAGTTGAGGGTGCCGCCCAACGGACCACCCGTGGCCTGCCCGGAAACCGAAAACTTCATTCCGGAGCGCGGCGTGAAGGGGTTGTCTACGGTGTTGTACACAAAAGACGGTGAGAGGCGGCTCTCGCGACGCTTGCCGAAGTCTTCAATGAAGAAGGAGTCGGAGATTGTCGGGGTCGAGAAGTTGAGGGGATCGTTTGGATCAAGTTCCGCCTGGGAGATGCTCACCACCTCGTAGGCGTAGTTGAGGAACACGCGCGAAAAACGCCCCACTGAGAAGCCGGTGGTGAAAGAGCCGCCGGTGCGGTCGTCCTGATAGCCAAAGACGTTCGCGGACGCGTAGGTCTGATAGATGATCTTGCGCTTGTAGATATCGATTCCGGCGGTGATCGGCCGGTCGAACAAATACGGCTCGGTCACCGCGAACTGATAGTTCTTGGTGCGCTTACCGGTCTGCGCGGAGACCTGGAAGGTTTCACCTTGGCCGAGGAAGTTCGAGGTCTGGAACGAAGCGTTCAAGAACTTGCCCTCGAGGCCCGAGACCCCGCCGCCGAAGGTGAACTGGTTCCGGTTCTGTTCCTCAACCTTCAAGGTGACGTCGATCTTGTTCTCGGCGAGTTCCGACTGCCCGAGCTGCGGCGCTCCTTCGATCGGCTTGAAGTAGCCCAGCTGGTTGATGCGGCGGATCGAGAGCTTCAGGAGCTCGGTGTTGAAGACGTCGCCTTCGGTCAGATACACCTCGCGGCGGATGACCTTGTCGCGGGTGGAATCGTTGCCCGCGAAATTGATCTTGCCCACGAAGTACTGCTTGTCTTCGTTGATGTCGAGGATGAGGTCGACCGTCTTCTTGTCGGGGTTGGGCGTGCGCTTGGTGAAGCCCGTGTACTGGAAGTAGCCCTGCGCGCCATAGGCGTCGCGGAGTTTCTCGAAGCCCTTCTTGAGCTTCTTCTCCGAGTAGATCTCGCCTTCCTGGATCTTGAAGATCGGCAGGACCAGCTCCGGCTTGAAGAGCTTCATGCCCTCGAAGTTCACCTTGCCGACGCGGTAAGGCTCGCCCTCGCTGATCGGGATATCGATCATCATCCACTTGATGGGCTTCTTCTTGAAGAGGCCCGACTTGCCGTCGACGTAGGTGATCTTGGGCTCGCCAATGCTCGCGGTGACGTAACCCGCGTTCAAGTAGTGATCGCGAAGCAGTTCCTGATCCTCGCCCCACTTCTCCTCGTTGTAGGTGGCCTTTCCGGAGAGCCAGGAGAGATTCCAGAAGCCCGCCTGCTTCATCTTCTTCATCTCACCTCGAAGGCGGCCATCGGAGTAGACGGTGTTGTTCTCGAAGTTGATCGCCTTGATCTTCGTCTTCGGTCCGTCGTCAATAGTGAAGATGACCTGTTCCCCGCTCCCACCGATGGTCCGAGCCTCGTGCTTGACGGTTCCAAAGAGCCGGCCCTTCTCCTTGAGCATCTCGCGGATCACATCTTCAGCACGGCGGGCCTTGCTCGGGTCGTAGAACGAGTCGAGGCGCAGGGTCGCCTCTTTCTCTTTGAGCTTGTCCTCGATCGACGTCTTGGTGAGCGCCTTGCTGCCGCGGAAATCGACGATCTGGACGCGCTTTCGCTCGCTGACCGTAAACAGAAGATTCTTGTTGCCGGAGGGCGTATCGCTCTCCTCGACGCTCATGTTCTCGAGGAAGCCCGCGTCCCACAATCGCCGGAAATCGGCCTTGATGATCTCTTCGTCGTAGATGCTCCCGGCCTTGGTGGAGACGTAATAGAGGATCGTCTCCTTGGGGAGGTACTGGTTACCGCGAACGTCGACGCGCTCGACGATGATCGGACGCGCGGCGGTTTGAGGCGGCTCCTGTGCTGTAGCACCGTTGGCCGCGGCCAGGGAGGTGCCTAGAGCAAGAGCAAGTCGGATGAATTTCATGCGGACAGTCGGCCTCGGTTTTCGTTTTGCCAGTACCACAGGGCGCCCTCGTGGACCCCCACTTCGATGGGGGCGTCCGGAGTCAGGACACCGCGGAGGAACGCCTCGGAGAGGGAATCCTCGATGTGCCGCTCGATCGCACGTCGCAGCGGACGCGCCCCGTACGAGCGGTCCTTGAGGGTCTTGCGCAGAAGCCATTCAATCCCATCATCGCGGATGGAGATGGAAAGTCCCTTGGAGCGGAGATTCTCGGAGAGATGGCCGACCAGGTTCCGGGTGATCCGGCCAAGGTCGGCGTCTGAAAGCGCATCGAAGAGGATGATCTCATCAATCCGGTTGATGAACTCGGGGTTGAACGTGTGCTTCACCTCGGCCATCACCGCGTCGCTCGTCGCGACATCGGTCTGGTGCGCGTCCTGGGCGAAGCCCATGCGACCGCGCTTCTCGATCGCCCTGGCGCCGAGGTTCGAAGTCATGATGACGATCGCGTTCTTGAAGTCGACGAGATTGCCGAACGAATCGGTGAGACGGCCGTCTTCGAACACCTGAAGCAGAACGTTGAAGATGTCGTGATGCGCCTTCTCGATTTCATCGAGAAGGACAACGCAGTAAGGATTCCGGCGCACTCTTTCCGTGAGCTGGCCGCCGTCCTCGTAGCCGACGTAGCCCGGGGGCGAGCCGATGAGCCGCGAGACCGCGTGCTTCTCCATGTACTCCGACATGTCGACGCGGATGAGGTGGCGCTCGCTGCCGAAGAGAAGCTCGGCGAGGCCGCGCGCGACCTCGGTCTTGCCGACGCCGGTTGGCCCCAGGAAGAGGAATGAACCCACCGGCCGTTTAGCGTCGCGCAGTCCGGCGCGGGTGCGGCGGATCGCGCGGGCGAGTGCTGAGATCGCCCGGTCCTGCGAGACCACACGTTTATGGATCTCCTCTTCGATGCGAAGCAGGCGATTCGACTCGTCCTCGCGAATCGACATCACGGGAATTCCGGTGGCGCGAGCCACCACCGCATCGATGTCGTCCCGGAAAACAAACACCATCCCCTGATCCGTGGACACGAGCGCCGGCGCATCGATCGATTCCACCTCGGGCACCGCGTCCTCGGAACGTTTCATGAAGCGCAGCTTCACCCGGCTTCCCGCCTCGTCAAGAACGTCGATCGCCTTGTCGGGCAGGCACCGGTCGGGCATATAGCGCGACGAGAGAGCCACCGCGGCCTCGAGCGCCTCGTCCTTGAAGACCACGCCGTGAAAGCGCTCGTAGCGCGACTTCAGGCCGCGCAGGATCTCCACCGACTCTTCCTCGGTGGGCGGCTTGAGCGTCACCATCTGAAACCGGCGAGCGAGGGCGCGGTCCTTCTCGATGTGCTTGCGGAACTCGACCGGCGTCGTGGCGCCGATGCACTGAAGTTCGCCGCGTGAAAGTGCGGGCTTGAGAATGTTCGCGGCATCGAGGCTTCCTTCGGCCGAACCCGCGCCCACGAGGGTGTGCAGCTCATCCATGAAGAGGATGACGTTCGGGTTATCGGAAAGCTCTTTAAGAAGGTTCTTCAGGCGCTCTTCGAACTGGCCGCGGTACTTGGTTCCCGCGACGAGGAGTGCGAGGTCCAAGGCCAGAACCCGCTTATCGAGAAGCGGCTTCGGCGCCTCCCCCTGGACAATCAATGCGGCGAGGGCCTCGACGAGTGCGGTCTTCCCCACTCCGGGCTCGCCGATGAGCACGGGGTTGTTTCTCTGGCGGCGGCCGAGGATCTCGATCACGCGCTCGATCTCATCGCGGCGGCCAATGACGGGGTCGAGCTTCCCGCGAATCGCAAGATCGGTAAGGTCGCGGCAATACTCCGCGAGGAGAGGCGTCTCCTTGGCGCGGGCCTGGGGCTGAGTCTTTTCCGCGAGGAGGCGCACGATCTCTTCCCGCAGGAAAGGGAGGGTCAGTCCGTTCTCGCGCAGCACCTCGGCCGCGGTGGCGGTGTCTTCGCGCAGCAGACCCAGAAGGAGATGCTCGGTGCCGGTATACGAGTGGCCGAGCTGCTCCGCCTCGTCCTGGGCGAGAGCCAGGACGCGCTTCACCTCGGGCGAGAGGGGCATCTCGACCGTGGTTGAAACCTGGTCGCCATACCGGCAACGGCCTTCGACCTGACGCCGGACCTCCTCCATTCGCACGCTCCCGCGGTTCAAGAGCCGCTGGGTGAGGCCCTTCCCTTCCCGGATCAGGCCCAGGAGGACGTGCTCGGTCTGGATGGAATGGGCGCCGAGCTGTGAGGCTTCGTAGCGGGCAAAAAAGATCACCCGGCGGGCGCGCTCTGTATATCGTTCAAACACGGTTATTTGGGTACCGAAGGGCTCCTCGAATTGTAAGCGATCGAGGCGGATCCTCTTCATTTCTCTAGCCTTTGGACGAGCCTCGCCCGCCTTAGGACGGAGGAGCTATGTCCTTCCACCTCAAACGTCCTGGACGTCGAACTGCCAGAGGGCGCCGTGACTAAAGGAGCGATGCGGCGGCGGCTCGGGCGAGAGCCATGATCGGGCCCGGAAACAGCCCGAGGCCGAAGGTCAGAGCCGCGGCGAACGCCACGATGGAGGGAACGAAGCCCGTCTCTGTACGGAACTCGACCCCCTCGTCCGCCTCTTCCATGTACATGAGGACCACCAGGCGCAGGTAGTAGAAGGCAGAAACCACGCTCATTAGGACACCGACCATGGCGAGGCCGGAGTATTCAGCCGCCACGGCGGCCTTGAAGAGATGGAACTTGCCGACGAAACCCGCGGAGACGGGAATGCCGGTGAGCGAGATCAGAAGAAGGGTGAGCATCGCGGCGAGGATGGGGTTGCGGCGCGCGAGGCCCGTCAGATCCGTGGTGCGGGTCGGTTCCAGCCCATTGCGGCGGATGGCGATCAGGACGCCGAAGGCGCCGAGGTTGGTGATCGCGTAGGTCGCCACGTAGAAGAGAAGAGACTCGAGGGCCAGAATACGGGAAGAGCCCGAGTTCGCCATGCCCACGATGCCGCTCAACATGTAGCCCGCGTGCGCCACCGAGGAGTACGCGAGCAGTCGTTTGAGATCGGTTTGTGCCAAGGCACCGAGGTTCCCGACCACCATCGTAAACGCCGCGATGAGGGCCACACCGGGAGCCCACGAGGCGCTGAGGTCGCCAAGGGCCAGTCCGACGACGCGTCCGAGAGCGCCGAACGCCGCGATCTTGACTCCCGCCGCCATGAAGGCGGTCACCGACGTTATCGCCCCCTGGTACACATCCGGCGACCACATGTGGAAGGGCGCCGCACCTACCTTGAAGAGGAAGCCGACGAAGAAGAACGCCGCTCCCATTAGGGCCAGCAGGCCGCCGCCCGAGACGCCGCGCGCCATGGCATCGAGGGATGTGCTGCCC
>JAYUUU010000035.1:0-2247 GCA_043754395.1 Vicinamibacteria bacterium | reverse complement strand
GGCCAGAGAGACTTCGTCACGAAGACCGCCACGATCGAGCCGAGAATGAAGACGGCGAAAAGAGCGTTCTGCCCGAAGGCCTGCCCGATGCCGAACGCCGCGAGGCTGAGAGTGAGGCCCACCAGAAACGCGAGGCCGGAGACCTTGAGCGGGTTCTGCGCGCCGTGGCCCATCTTCGTGAGACGCCAGCCAAACCACGCGCCGAACACAAGAATCAGCCACGAAATGCCGATCAGCGATCCGCCGCCGCCGGCCGTCTTGCTGAAGAGCGATGGCGACCAACTCTGCAACTCCCCGACCAGACGCAAAAGCGTGATCGCCAGTGTGATCACGGAGGGGACCAGGATCAGGTCTTTGACCTTGGGCTCGGGCTCGCTCATGTTCACACTTCCTTGGGTGCTTCGGTGACGACGGTTCTTATTCCAATTTTAGGTGGCCCGTTCCGGAAGGCTACTTCAACGCGACCGTCGTCGAAACACGTCCGCCCTTCAGGCTGTCATACGTCACGGTCAAAGGCCCCGTGCCCTTGACGATGTAATCAATCACCCGCGTCGCGCGGCCGGGATGACCGTTCCTGATGAGGATGCGTGAGAGCTGTTTCTGATCGATGAGCTGTGTCGCTCCCGGGCGGAAACGATCGCGCACCCAGCCGGCGGAGAGAACTTCGATTCCCTGGCCGCTCACCGTAAGCAGGTCCGGACGGACGACGTTGTTCTCGGCGGCCTTGGCCATGATCGTTGGCGTCACCTTCGGGTTCTTGAGCTCGACGCGTACACGGTAGACATTGCCCCCGAGGGCCTCCACCGTCGACTCACCCACTCTCATCTGCGGCATCTCATCGGCCTGGTACAAGGAGAACGCCATGTTGCGATGGCACAGCTCCTCGTTCATGAAACGCGGAGGCACGCGGCCCTGCGTCTTCTTGAACCCCCCGAGTTCCACCTTGCCGAACTGGGGATGATCAAAAGGCGCCCACTCGACGTACTGATCGCCGAACTCGAGGAAATCGTCGAAGTACAAGTCGGCCTGTCGTCCCGCGATCGGGCTTTCCGGGTTCTTCGCCTGTTCGACCAGGGAAGGACTGTTGAAGTACTGGTCGCCGTTCCACAGCTCGTTCGAGAACGACAGCATGCCGAGTCCGTCGTTCGTCCAGTCGATAAAACCGCCGTGCACGGTGTAGAGGCCGCTCCAGATCACGATGTAGCGGTAGTACGGGAGCATGCGCTCGCCCTGCTTGCCAAGCTCGTCGTAAACGCTCACGTCGGCCCGGGGATACTCGCCCTGCCACTCCGCACCCGGCCCGCGCAGGATCATGCCGCCGCTGTTGTGGTACGACTGGACGCCCGCGATGTTTGGATGAGACATCAGGAAATCGTTGATGGACCGCGCTTCAGGGAGCTGGAACGGATAGTCGAGCGCGCCGCCCTGAACGTACTCGGGCTGCCAGTTGGAGCCCCAGTTGCGGTTGCCGTCATACCCGCCAATCGGATCTTCATTCACGCGGCCGTCGCCATCGTTGTCGAGTCCCTCCTGACCGAGGATCACCCAGTCGCCGGTTTCGCCGGCGGGCACAGGCTCGAGCATTCGCTTGTCGCGGGCACTGACCCGCAGGTTGCCCTGGCCGGGTACATGCTTGCGGATCTGCTCGATGACGCCATTGCCATTGAGGTCGTCCGGTCCATCCTCGTCGTCCACACCATCGTTGTCGTCGTCAACGGGCTTGTGGCCGGTGCGAGAGCCGGCACCCGTTCCCTTGAGGAAGTAGTCGCGCCCGTCGGGATTGACACTGGGGACGATGTAGAAGACACGTTCATCGACGAGCTTCTTCACCTGCGGAATCCGGTCGTAGTTCTCCATCAGGTACCAGACCGTGTAGAGCGATACCTCCGCGCCCTGGATTTCGTTGCCGTGGACGTTGGCCTCGATGTACATGGCGGGCTTGGTCATCTCGGCGCCGGTGTCGGGGTTGTTGATGGTCATCAACATCATGTCGCGGCCCGCGTAGCTCTTCCCGAGCGACGAGTACTTCAAGAACTTCGGGAAGGCCTTTTCGAGACGCAGAAGGTCCGACTTGATCTCGTCGGTGTCGTGCCAGCGGTTGAAGTCGAGGCGCACTTTGAACTGCGGGTCGGACCCGCTGCGCGTGCCGGGGGCAGGCGTTTGGGCGGAGCCGATGGTGGCAAGCGAAACGAAGGCTGTCGCGAAGATCAGGAGGGTTTTCATGGAAGTCACTGGAGTGTCACCGTG
>JAYUUU010000034.1:0-8266 GCA_043754395.1 Vicinamibacteria bacterium | reverse complement strand
TGGAGCCGTTCGAGCGTGCCTTTCACGTTCACCGCGGCGTTTGGGGGAGCGTCCACATCGAGGAGCGCCTTCCCCGACAAGACCTGCAGTGCGAGGTCCTTCAGTCGGACATGAGAGCCGTCCCAGGAAAAGGTCGTGGAGAAGACATCGATTGGAAGCGATGCATAAGAGCCCTTCTGGCCGCGGAGCGTGCCGTTAATCGCGAACTTCGGACCGTCAATCGTGAGGACCGCCTTCGTCTCCGCAACCCCGGTGAGATCAAGTCCGGCTCCGGAGATCTTCTGGTCGAAGGCATCGAGGTCGAAGGGGCCGTTGAAGCGAAACTCCCCTTTAGGCTCATCGTGAAGATCGATCTGCCCGGAGACTGAAAGTCTGGTGCGCGACGCGGTGAACTCGCCGCGATCGACGTGGAGCGTCGAGTCCGCGAAGCGAACACCCACATCGAAACGCGCGTCCTGTGCCGGGAGATCGCCAAAGCGCATCGGCCCGGGGCCGGCGCTCATGGTGCCCGCGAGCAGGTTCTTGGCGTCCGCGTTGAGTGAGGCCTCGAAGTTCGGCCACACGATTTCGAGGGGGATCTGCTGGTCGTTCAGAAAGACATCGCCCGCGCTCACCGCCACCCGGCCGATCCAAACCTGACGCGAGGCTGGAACGTTAGAGGGCGTGGTGCGCGGAAGGTCTGTGGAGCCGTCGTCAAAGACCTCGACCGACATCTGAGGCTTTTCGAGCTCGAGCCCGCGAAGCAGGATCTTGGACGTGAAAAGCGACCGGAAAGAGAGGGCAAGGCGAATCCTGGGGGCGACGAGGGTGGGGCGTTTCGAAGCCGGTAGACCCGGAATCACGACGTCCCGCAACTCGACGATGCGACCCGCCAGATTCACGGACAAGCCACCCACGCGCACCTCGCGACCGAGGGCCAGGGTCATCCGGCTCTGGACCTGGGCGCGGAGCATCTTCTCGCCAAAGAGGCCCACGAGGGTCAGAACGAGTAGACCTATGAGGGCTATGACCACGAGGGTCACGCGGCTGATGCGGGCGATCTTGCGTATCAAGGCTTACATGTTCGCAAAGGAACCCCTTTGCACTCCATTCGGCGCCTCGAGGGGGTCGCTCGGGTCACCCCGCTGGAGCCCCCTTCAGGCGATAACGAGAAGGAGGGCTCCCATCTCCACAGCCTGGCCCTCCTTGACCTTGATCTCCTGGATCGTGCCCGCTTTGCTCGCCTTGAGTTCGTTTTCCATCTTCATGGCCTCCATCACGAGGACGCCGCGACCGGCTTCGACCGCTTCACCTTCTCTCACCAGCACCTTCACGATCTTCCCTGGCATGGGTGCGGTGAGTTTGAGCGGTCCCTTGTGGGCGACTCGGCTAAGAGCTTCCCCTTTGACCGCGTCCTTGACCTCGACGTCGAAACGATCGCCGCGAACCATCACCGCATAACCGTCCGCGGTTTTCTCGAGACTGAGGTCGTGGGAGGCGCCGTCAATGAGGACGGACACATCCGAGGGACCCGTCTTGATCAGATCGAGCTCGAGAATCTTCTCGCCTATGGTGACGCGGTACTTGCCCTGGACCTCGCGAACTTCGATGCGTGCGGTCTTTCCGCCGGTAGTGGCGTCAAAGAGCATGTGGGAATCCTTTGATCAAAGGCGGGTGACCGCTTCGCGGTTGCCAAGCCGCCACCACGAGGAGCCTTGCGACTTTCCGCCCTCAGGCCCCGACTTCGATTGACGCCGGCCCCGGTACGTCGTGACTGCGGCCACCGCCATCGCGATTTCCGTGGCCCGGACTCGCTCGTCGTTCTCGCCCTGGAGCCGGCCGATGAAACCAGTGTCGTAGTCGCCTTCGATGAACTTCGGATGGCGCAGGGCACGATCGAAGAACGGCAGCGTCGTCTTGATGCCGGTGATCTTGTACTCCGAAACCGCGCGCAACATCCGCGCGATCGCGGCTTCGCGGGTCTCCGCGTGCACGACCAGCTTCGAAATGAGAGGGTCGTAGAACATCGGGACTTCGAAGCCCTCGTAGACACCGGAGTCGTCTCGGACCCCGGGGCCACCGGGCACGCGAAGCGACTCGATCTTCCCCGGGTTCGGTATGAAATTCGCCTCGGGGTCTTCCGCGCACACCCGGCATTCAATAGCGTGGCCGCGCTGGGTAAGGTCTTTCTGGGTGAAGGGAAGCTTCTCGCCCTGGGCCACCAGAATCTGCATCTTCACGAGATCGATCCCCGTCACCATCTCGGTGATCGGGTGTTCGACCTGGAGCCTGGTGTTCATCTCGAGAAAATAGGGTTCGCGCTTTTCGTCGACCAGAAACTCGAGCGTGCCCGCGTTCACATAGCCGACCTTCTTCACAAGGGCGACGGCGAGGGCGCCCATCTTCTCGCGCAGCTCGGGAGTGAGAAAGGGCGACGGGCTCTCTTCGATGATCTTCTGATGGCGGCGCTGAATCGAGCACTCGCGCTCGAAGAGGTGAACCGCGTTGCCGTGGGTGTCGGCGAGAACCTGGATTTCGATGTGCCGCGGTTTGAGAATCGCGCGCTCGATGTAGAGGCTGTCGTCATTGAAGGCACTCTTCGCCTCGCTGCGCGCGCGCAGGACCGCGGCTTCAAGCTCTTCGGCCTTGTGAACGAGGCGCAGTCCCTTGCCGCCTCCGCCTGCCGCCGCTTTGAGCATCAGCGGAAAACCGATCCGCGTCGCTTCGGCGAGGATGGCTTCGTTGTCGGCCAATGGATGCAGGGCGCCCGGGACCACGGGAACTCCCGCATCCACGGCCACGCGGCGGGCCGCCGTCTTCTCCCCCATCGCGGTGATCGCCTCCGCGGACGGGCCGATGAAGACGATGCCCGCGTCTTTACAGGCTTTCGCGAAACCCGCGTTCTCGGAGAGGAAACCGTAGCCGGGGTGGATCGCGTCGGCGCCCGAACGTTTCGCCACGTCGAGGATCGTCTCCATTTTGAGATACGACTCGCGAGAAGGCGAGGGGCCGATGAAGTACGCCTCGTCCGCATAGCGGACGTGAAGTGCCGCGCGGTCCGCCTCCGAGTAGACCGCGACGGTGCCAATACTGAGTTCGCGGCACGAGCGCATCACGCGCACCGCGATCTCGCCGCGATTGGCGATCAGGATTTTCTTGAATTTGCGGGAAGTCGACACGAGGCCGTCGATTCTAGTGGTTCGACGAGACCGAGGCCCTTCCGTTTGCTTCAAGCGAGGCGGGTGTGACATTCTCCGCTTCGCCCGATGGAGGAGCGGTCCCCATCAGTAGTCCTTCACGACGACGCTGTGGTCGGTTGACGGAGGGACGAAAGGGGAGGACCGCCGAAGGGGTGAAGCGCACGAGCAGCTTCATCCTTGGACGTGAGGGGAGAAGACCCCGCGGCTGCTGCGATCTAAGCGTAAGAGAGATCGTGGAGTGCCTGAGGAACAATGGTCGGCCGCATCTTCGATGCGACGAGAGGAGTGGACTTTCAATGTCCACCGTTGTTTCGACGATGGACTCCTGAAAGCGGAGTTCAACGGAGAAAGAAACAACCGCGATGAGTCGCATTCCTGTCACCATCCTCGGCGCCACCGGCGTCGTCGGCCAGCGTTTCGTGCGCCGGCTGAAAGACCACCCATCTTTCGAGATCCGGCATCTCGCGGCCTCCGATAGAAGCACAAGCAAGACTTATGAGGACGCGTGCGCGTGGCGTCTCGATGGCGAGCCCTACGGGGGACTGTCCAAGGCCACCCTTCGCGCGGCGCATCCTTCAGAGGCTCTCTCCCCCGTCGTCTTCAGCGCTCTTGATTCAGGCCCGGCGTCCGAGATCGAGCCTCTCTTCGCGGCGGCGGGATCGTTCGTATTCTCAAACGCTTCGGCATTCCGCATGGGGTCGGACATCCCTCTGCTCGTTCCCGAGGCGAACGCCGATCACATCGGCATCCTCGACACACAGCGGAAGGCGCGGGGATGGAAAGGGGCGATCATCTGCAATCCCAACTGCACCGCCACGGTCCTGGTCATGGGCCTCGCACCTCTGCAGCAGGCCTTTGGCATCGAACGCGTGTTTATGACCTCGATGCAGGCGATCAGCGGGGCGGGCTACCCCGGTGTCCCCAGCCTCGACATCCTTGGCAACGTGATCCCTTTCATCAAGAATGAAGAAGAGAAGGTCGAGGAGGAGACGCCTAAGATGCTCGGGCGTTTCGTGAACGGTGCGCTTGAAGCCGCGACCTTCGATATCTCCGCGATGTGTTACCGGGTGCCTGTCGTCGAAGGACATACCGAGGCGGTGAGCGTGGCGCTTCGCGGCAGTCCTTCGCCCGAACAGGTCAGCGAGGTCTTCCGAAACTGGCGCGGAGATGCGCGTGTGGCGAAACTGCACTCAGCACCCGAGGTTCCGATCCGCGTGCACACCGCGGAGGCGCGGCCTCAGGTTCGGCTCGATGTCGAGAAGGATGGCGGCATGAGCGTTCATGTCGGCCGCGTGCGCCGTTGCCCACTTCTCGGCATCAAGTTCGCGCTCCTCGGCCACAACACGGAGCGGGGCGCCGCCGGCGCATCGGTCCTCAATGCCGAGCTTGCTCACGCTCTTGGGTATCTCGCATGAGCCTGGTTCTGAAGTTCGGAGGCAGCAGCGTCGCCGACGCGGCGTGCATTCGCCGGGTCGCGGAGATCGTCACCCACGCGACCTCGAGGTCGCCCGTAGTGGTTCTCTCCGCCATGGGCAAGACGACCGACGCCCTCTTCGCCGCGGCCCAGGCGGCCGAACGAGGAGAAACCGAAGCGGCTCTCAAGGCGCTGCGAGAGATCGTGGCGAAGCACAAGAGTGCCTGCGCCGAGCTTTGGAGCGGCGACCCGCCTGTAGATCTCCAGGTGTTCCTCGACGCCCTGGCGACTCAGATCGACATGTTGCTGCGCGGCGTGTCACTCCTCCGGGAACTCTCACCGCGCAGTCGGGACGCGATCGTGGCGTTCGGCGAGCTCCTCAGTTCGCAGATCGTCGCCACGTACCTCCACTCGCAAGGTGCGCAGACCTCCTGGCTCGACGTTCGTCGCGTGATGCGAACGGACGCGGGTTTCGGCGGCGCCGAGCCTCAGACCGAGCAGATCGCGACACTCGCCCACACCGAACTAGACCCCCTCTTGGGTCCAGGCCGGATCGTGGTGACTCAGGGCTACATCGGCTCAACGAAGGACGGCATTACCACCACACTCGGCCGCGGCGGCAGCGACTACTCCGCTTCGTTGCTGGGCGCCGCGATAGGCGCCGAGGAAGTCCAGATCTGGACCGACGTCGAGGGGATCCTCACCGCGGATCCGCGGATGGTGCCGGAAGCGACACCGATTCTGGAGCTCAGTTTCCGCGAGGGCGCCGAACTCGCCGCGTTCGGCGCGAAGGTTCTTCACCCTGCGACGATCCAACCCGCGGTGGACGCGAACATTCCCGTGACCGTTCGTCACACCATGCGGCCGGAAGGGAAGTTCAGCACCATCACCGCGAAGGGCGGCACCGGTTCGCCGCGACCCGCCACCGCGATCGCGAGCCGCAGCCCGATTCAGGTCATCACGATCGAGAGCACGCGGATGCTCGCGCAAAGCGGTTTCCTGGCACGGATCTTCGAGGTTTTCGGCCGCCTCGGTGTCTCCGTCGATGTGGTGGCCACCGCCGAAGTGAGCGTGTCGCTCACCGTGGAGGCGAACGCTCCGATCGAGGCGATCAAGAAAGAGCTTTCCGCTTTCGCGCACGTGAGTGTCGCGTCGGATCGGGCTCTCGTGGCTCTGGTCGGAGAGAGGCTGAAGCACACGCCTGGCCTTGCCGCGCGCGTCTTCGGCGCGATCTCCTCCATCAATGTCGAAATGATTTCGATGGGAAGCAACGAGATCAATCTCAGCCTGGTGGTCGAGCGGAAAGACGAAGTCGCAGCGGTACGCCTGCTGCACAAGGCGCTTTTTGCGGGGAACGGAGAGGCGAGATGAAGATCGGAATGTTCGGGCGGGGGCGTCTTGCCACGGCGATCGCCACCCTGGGCGGCGAGAAGATCACCTGGCAGGTCGGTCGAAATCAGGAACCGCCGAGCCGCGTCGATGTCGCGATCGACGCGTCGATGGGAGACGCAGCCGAAGCTCATGTGAAGTGGGCGATCGAAACCTCCACTGACCTGGTCATCGGCACCACCGGCTGGTCGATCCCCGATCTCAAGGAGCGCGTGGGCGACCTCATCGGGGTCGTAGTCGCGCCGAATTTCTCTCTGTCCATAGCACTCTACGCGCGTCTTTCTCTTGTGATGGCGCGTTTCTCGGCTCTCGATACGGGACGCGATCCCTACATCGTCGAGCACCATCATGCGCGGAAGAAAGATGCGCCCTCCGGCACCGCGAAGCTCCTGGCGAAAGTCATCATGAAGGGCTGTCCTCGCAAAACGGAGTGGACGCTTCAGGGTCCCGGCGACTTGAAGGAACATCAGTTGAGCGTCTCGTCGATCCGCGCGGGGCACACCTACAGCAGCCACATCGTCGGTATCGACGCGCCGGCGGAAACTCTTGAACTTCATCACGCGTCCCGTTCACCCATGGCCTACGCCGACGGCGCGCTCCGCGTCTCGGCGTGGATTCACGGGCGCAAGGGCGTTTTCACCATGGACCAGTTCTCCGAAGAAACACTCGAACCACTTTTCAAAGAGGCCAGACCGTGACCAGCCAAAAACTCGCCGACTTTTCCGGACTCTCCGTAGCCCTCGCCACGCCCTTCACGTCGTCGGGCGATGTCGACATGAAGGCGTTCCGCGCGCTGGTCAAACATGTGGCCGAAGGCGGAGCCGATGTGCTGGTGGTCCTTGGCTCCACGGGTGAGGCTGCGACAATCACCGAGAACGAGCGCGATCCCCTGATCACTGCGACACTCGAAGAAGCGCGCGGGAAGAAGGTGGTGGCAGGTACCGGTCACAACTCCACCCGCCAGACCGTGGCCTGGACGAAGCGTGCGCAGGAGCTGGGTGCGCATGGTGCTTTGATCGTGACCCCCTTCTACAACAAGCCCACGCCCCAGGGTCTCGTCGCCCACTACCGTGCCGCCGCAGACGCCGCACCCGGGCTTCCCTTCATCGTCTACAACGTCCCCGGCCGCACCGGTCTCAATCTCACGCCTGCGGCCTTGCAGCTCCTCTGGCAGAACGATCAGGTCGTCGCGGTGAAGGAGTCGAGCGGGAACGTGGCCCAGATCAGTGAGATCTCCCGCACTCTGCCTGGGGGAAAGACGCTGCTCTCGGGCGACGACAATCTCGCCCTCGCCGCGATCGCAGTCGGCGCCGATGGTCTGGTTTCGGTTCTCGGCAACATGCTCCCGAAAGAAACGAAGCAACTCGTCGAGGCTGCCCGCGCGGGCCGGCGCGACGAGGCGGTGCAGCTCAACAATCGTCTGCTGCCCTTGATCGACGCTCTCTTCGTTGAGAGCAATCCCATTCCACTGAAGGCCGGACTTCAGATGATGGGGTTGGGGGGCGATTTCGTTCGCTTGCCCCTTGTTCCCGCCGCGGACCCGACGCGCGCCCGGCTCAAGGAAGCGCTGGCTCACGCGGGAATCAAGGTCTAAGAGGCCATGGAACTCGACGCGCTGCGCGCCTTCTACGACCGAACTCCCGCCGAGGCCGCCGCGGACCCGAATTGGGCCTTGGCCCACGAAGCGTTGCTGCGCGGTCTCGAAGCGGGCGAGATCCGTTCCGCCGAGCCCGATGGCGCGGGCGAGTGGAAGGTGAACTCCTGGGTCAAGCAGGGGATTCTCGCGGGCTTTCGAGCCACGAAGATGGTTACTTTGCCCGGGCCCGGATTCCCCTTCATCGACAAGACCGCTTTCCCGCCCCGCGTACTGACACTAGCGGCGTCCGTGCGTTTGGTGCCCGGCGGTTCAAGTGTGCGTCGCGGATCGTTCCTCGCAGCAGGCGTCACCGTGATGCCACCCGCGTTCATCAACATGGGCGCTTATATCGACGAGGGCACGATGGTCGACTCGCATGCTCTGGTCGGCTCGTGCGCGCAGATCGGCAAACGCGTCCATCTTTCCGCCGCCGCGCAGATCGGCGGTGTCCTCGAGCCTGCGGGCGCGCGCCCGGTGATCATCGAAGACGACGCATTCATCGGCGGCCTCGTGGGCGTGTTCGAGGGCGTGCGGGTGCGACGACGCGCGGTTCTTGCGAGCGGTGTGGTGTTGACGGCTTCCACCGTGATTCACGACCTCGTCCACGAGCGCGAATGGGTGCGCGAGGTTCCCGAGGGCGCCGTGGTC
>JAYUUU010000033.1:0-6686 GCA_043754395.1 Vicinamibacteria bacterium | reverse complement strand
TTGATGGCCGACCACTCCAAGAATGATCTGATCCGGGGCCTCTCGGCCACCGACGCGACTCTCATCACGGTCGGCTCGGTCATAGGGACCGGCGCATTCCTCACGACGGCTGACGTCGCGCGCGCGCTGCCGCATGCCGGGCTCGTCCTTCTGGCCTGGGTGTGCGGCGGCCTTATCGCGATCGCAGGTGCTCTCACCTACGCCGAGCTTGGGACGATGATGCCGAGAGCGGGCGGCCCGTATCACTTCCTGAAGGAAGCCTATGGACCGCTTCCCGGTTTTCTCAAGGGTTGGGTCGACTTCCTGGTGATCATGTCCGGGGGGCTCGCCGCTATCGCGGTGGGCTTCGGCGAATACCTCGGCTCATTCCTGCCCTTCTTCTCGACCAGCAATGTCCTTCTCTCCGCGAACATCTTCGGCTTCGCCTGGAAGCTCACGGGCGGTGCGGTCGCGGGCGTCCTCGCCATCCTCTTCTTCACGATCACGAGCATGGTGGGCGTGCGCGAAAGCGCCCTGATCCAGAACATCATCACCGTCTTGAAGATCGGCGCGATGCTCGGGCTCGCTCTTCTCGGGTTCTTCGTGGCGCCGGCCGTCGTGCCTGACTATGTGGCCTCGGCCGTCCCTCCGTCCCTCATCTCCGCTTTCGGCGTCGCCATGATCGGCGTCTTGTGGACCTTCGACGGCTGGTACGGGGCGACCTACCTCGGCGGAGAGATGAAAGACCCTTCGCGCGATCTCCCCAGGTCGATGATCGGCGGCGTTGCGATCGTCACCGTCTTGTACGTGCTCTTAAACGTCGTCTACCTGCGCGCGATTCCGGTGAGCGATATGCCGAACCACCCGCGCATCGCCGAGGCGGCCGCGGTGGCGCTGTTTGGCGCGGGCGCCGCGAAACTCGTTTCCGCCGCGGTCATGGTGTCGGCGTTTGGCTGCATCGGCGCCACCATCCTCTACTCCACGAGGACGTACCTGCCGATGGCGCGGGACGGCGTCTTTTTCAAGTCGCTCGCCGTGGTTCATCCGAAGTGGAGAACGCCGGTCGCGTGCATCCTGGCCCAGGGTGTCTGGACCGTCATCCTCACCGTCTCAGGCACCTATGAAGCTCTCTACACCTACGTCGTCGTGGTCCTGTTTTTGTTCCACGCGGCCACCGGCCTCGCCGTCTTCGTTCTAAGAGTGAAGAAGCCTGATTGGCCCCGGCCGTATCGCGTCACCGGCTACCCCGTGGTGCCCGCGATCTTCATTCTCAGCTCGCTCGCCTTCGTCTTCAATGCGCTGATCGAGCGCCCAACCGAGGCGCTTTTCGGCTTCGGCATCCTTCTCCTTGGGGTTCCGGCGTATCTGTACTGGAAACGGACGGGCACCCCAATCGATTGAACCGCCTCGCGGTTTATTTGGGAACCGAAACCGCTTCGACGGCGTCTCAACTGTAGACGCGCGGTTCTGCCCGTTGGAGCCGCCCCACTGCGGAGCGACGGCGATGTTCAATTTCTTGATATTGATGGCGGCGGCATTGGCCTCGGACAAGGGACAAGCTCAAGTCGACGCCGTGGCGGCCGCCGAGGCGATGTCGCAGGTGAAGGCGGTCCGCATCCAGGACCCCATCGACATCGATGGAAAGCTTGACGAACCCGCCTGGCAGTTGGCACCCGCGTATACGAACTTTGTTCAGCGCGATCCCGACGAGGGCAAGAAGGCTTCGGAAGAAACCCACGTCCATGTTTTGTATGACGACGACTCGATCTATATCGGCGCGGAGCTTTTGGACTCGCAGCCGAAGGCGATCAAGGCCTTGCTGGGCCGCCGCGATTCCGACCTTGCCTCGGACGCCTTCACGGTCTACCTCGACCCATACAACGACAAACGAACAGGTTTCTATTTCGGGATCTCGGCGGGTGGAACCCTCACCGACGGCACGCTCTTCAACGATGACTGGAACTCGAACTCCTGGGACGGCATCTGGGAAGGCAAGGCGCAACAGACCGAGAACGGCTGGACCGTCGAGTACCGCATTCCGCTTTCGCAGCTTCGCTTCAAGCAGGAAGACGATGCGCGCTGGGGGATCAACTTCCGTCGCCAGATCACACGTAGCAACGAAGAGGCCTACGCGGCCGCTCGCCCCAAGAAGGAGAGCGGTTTTGTATCGCGATTCCTGCCCCTCATGGGCCTTTCCGGGCTCCAGCCCAAGCGCCGCTTTCTCGTGACTCCATATACGACGGCCAGGACGCGCACGTCTGAAGCGCGTGTGGGCGATCCGTTTCACGACGGGCGACAAACCCAGGCTGCCTTCGGCACGGACTTCAAGCTGGGGCTTGGGTCCAATCTCACTCTTGACGCCACCGTCAATCCCGACTTCGGGCAGGTCGAAGTCGACCCCGCGGTGGTGAATCTCACAGACGTCGAGTCGTTCTTCAACGAGAAGCGGCCCTTCTTCATCGAAGGCTCCGACACGTTCAATTTCGGTTCGGGCGGGGCGTCGAACAACATGAACTTCAACTACTCGTCGCCGAACGTCTTCTATTCACGCCGCATCGGCCGGGCACCCCAAGGCTCGCCTGGTCCCGCCGATTTCTCCCGTGTCCCTGAAGGCGTGAGGATCAACGCGGCCGCGAAGATCACCGGCCGCGTGGCGGGTGCCTGGAACCTCGGCGTTTTGCATGCGATGACCGGGCAGGAGGAGGCGGATCTCATGACGGGCGGCCGCTTCACCACTTCAGTGGTCGAGCCGCGCGCGAGCTACAGCATTGTGCGCGGTCAGCGTGACTTCGGCGGGGGACGGAAGGGCCTTGGTTTCATCGGCACGCGGGTGAACCGCGACCTCGCGGGCACCGGTCTCGAGAATCGCCTCAATCGTCGCGCCACCGCGTTCGGCGTCGATGGCTGGACCACACTCGGCCGCGGCAAGGGCGACGAGCGGATCTGGGCGCTCACCGGCCGCCTCGCCGTTTCAAGCATCAGCGGAAGCACGGCGCGGATGACCGCGGTCCAACGCGCTTCGCAACACTATTTCCAGCGGCCCGACGCGACTCACGTCTCCGTGGACCCGAATGCCACGTCGCTCTCGGGTTACTCCCTGCGCGTCGCGTTGAACCGGGAGAAAGGCCCGCTCCTTCTTAACGCAGCCTTTGGCGCGACGTCGCCCGGTTTCGATTCGAACGATGCCGGCATTACCTCGCGCACGGATCAGATCAACGGCCATGTCTCCGCGGGATACCGATGGACCGAGCCCGGCCGTTTCTTCCGCAATGGCGGCGTTCAAGGAGGCGCCTTCCGGACGAACGACTTCGAAGGAAACATGACGTCGCTCGGCTTCTTCTCGTGGCACTGGGCCACCTTCAAGAACTACTGGGGCTTCGAGGGCAGTTTCTTCATGAATCCCGAAACGATCACGACCACACAGACGCGTGGCGGCGTGGCGATGCTCCGGCCCTTTACCTGGAGCTGGGACGCGAGTGTCAACTCGGACAATCGGAAGAGCGTCACGTTTGACCTCGGCGTGCGCGGGGGGCAGGGTCATCAGGATTCGAACCTCAGCCGGGGCGTAACTATGTCGGTGAACTGGAAACCTGCGCCAAAACTTTCCGTGAGTATCAGTCCCGATTATCAGTACCAGCGAAACGGCGCTCAGTTCGTGGCCAACATCAACGACCCCGCAGCGACTGCCACGTTTGGCCGCCGCCATGTCTTTGCCCGGCTCAAGCAGGAGACCTTCTCGGCGGGCATCAGGCTCAACTGGACTTTCACTCCCGCCTTGAGCCTGCAGACCTATATTCAGCCTCTGGTTTCCTCGGGTGAATACACGAACTTCGGCGATCTCGCCCGGCCGCGGTCCTATGAGTTCATTCGCTACGCCGCGGGCGCCCTTCCTCCAGGCGTCGCCGATCCGGATTTCACCTTCAAGTCGATTCGCGGCAACGCTGTCCTTCGGTGGGAGTTCCGGCCCGGGTCATCGGCGTATTTCGTGTGGACCCAGAGTCGCGAGGACGCCGACCCTTCGGGCGAGTTCCGTCTCGGCCGTTCGTTCTCCACCCTCCTCGACGCGAAGGCCGACAACATCTTCCTCGTGAAACTCGCCTTCGGCTGGAGCAGCTGAGACCAAAAACCTGAACGAAACATTCAGGCGGCGTTCAGCTTCGTTCTCCTAACTTGTTCTGACGTCACGCGAACCGCTCGTGTCCGCCCTCAGGCAACACCATTAACTAGGGCTTGATCTTGAAGTAGGTTCGCCACGCCACTTCGTCACCGAGCAGCATGTCCAGGCGATACTCACCCGGGGGAAACCGGGAGACATCGATCTGCGATGACGAATCGATCGGCGTGCCCGGTCGAAGGGAGGCCTTGAGGGGCTTACCCGTCACAATCAGACGATTGGTTATGTCGTAGAGAGCATGGTTCACAGTGGTGCTCAGCTTTTCTCTCGGCTGCCAACGAAGGAGTGCGGTGACGATGCCATCCTTGGCGTAGAACTCGAAGCCGCTCGCGGCCCGGACGCCCTCGCCTCGCGGGCCCGAAGCACCGGCGGAGAGGAAGCCATAGCCCACGTGCCGCGAGGCGGTGACCGGCTTGAAGAAGAGTCCACGCGCCCAAAAGTCCGCGAGTCGCGAAGGCTCGCCGACGTCGGGGCGATGGATACCCTGAACGGGAAGGACGAGCAGCGTGGAAGGCGCCACACGCGCACCTACTCGAAACGCGCCACCGGCGGCTCCGTCTTCAAACGACGCCCCTCCCGGCTGCTGATCGCTGCCCACCATCCCGATGACCTCGCCGGTTGAACTGAGCAGCGGTGCGCCGATCGCCGCGGCCGAGGGACGGTTTGAGATGCTGAACCGGGCGACCGGGGCCTGTTTGTTCTGACCGAGGATGGAGCAGGGTGCTAGTTCTCGCTGGCCCTCGATAATGTTGACGAACGCGCAAGGGTCGCCAACCTTGGCCCCCTCGGCGACCTTCAACGCCTTCTGACTCTGTGGCACGAGAGCCTTTAGCAGGGCCCAGTCCAGTTCGCGCGAGTACAGCCAGATCTCGTCGGTGTCTGTGTGGGTGCCGTCGGCGAAGGTGACGCGAAGGCTCGCCGCGGCGTTTAGGGCCCCGAGAGTGGTGATCACCGAGTCATTTCCGAGGGCAAAGCCGCTGAAGACCCGGCGTTCGACACCCGGCGGAAGTCGTGCCTCGATCGACAGAGTTGCTTCAGAGGCGAGTTTGTACAGCTCGTCCGGAGGCAGGGCCTGCGCCACCGGAGGTCCAAGAATCCGGAAGGTTTTTGAACCTGCCGGAGCGCCATCCACCTTGACATCGGCGGCCCAGAGGCCCCGCGTCATCGTGGGGTTCAAGAGCAACGACCAATAACCGGAGAATTTCCGTCCCCTGGCGGGCAGATCCAGAACGGCCCGGAGGCCGACGGTGCCGTCCGGTTTGATCCACGAGAGTTCGCAGCGGTGATTTCCCGGCGTCCCCTCCCATTCGAAGCCTGCGATGACCTCTTTATCGGTCGCGAGGTCGAAGGTATCCCTCGGCTCATCGATGACGAAGGTATCGCCCTTGGCGGCTCCCTTGGAACCGATCTCGGCGCGAATCACCTGAACTCGCTCCGGAGTTTTGGCCCGCGGCGTCTGCGATTCGAGTGCGAGGCCAACGACCAGGACCAGATCGATCATCCCTCATCATCCTTGAATACAAGTTGCCTCGCAATAAGGATGGACCGAGTCGCCGGAGTGGGATGACTCCCGGGTCGCCGCCAACCCCTGTGGCAAAATCTCTGGCGTGTTGAGAGCCACGGCCACGGGGCGTAACGCGGCCGCAACGCCGCGCGTCGTCCTCGTTCTGAGCCTCGCCATCGCGGTCATCCAGGTGGGGCTGCTGGCCTCCACGGCCTGGGACAAGTCGGACACCATCGATGAGCCGGCATATCTGATGGGCGCGCTGGCGCAGTGGACAAGGGGCGATTTCACGCCGAACTGCCACGCGCCCGCGATTCCTCGCTGGGGGTTTGGCCTGGGAATGCGTTTGAGCGATCCGGGTCTGTTCCAGGAATGGCGCGACGGGGGAGCGGAAGGGCCGAGCCCGCTCTACTCGAGGCCCTATGGCCAGATGCGTCAAAACCTTTTCGCGGCGCGGTCGCTCACCATCCTGGTCGCGGTGATTGCCGGTTTCTTCTTGTTCCGCACCGCGGACATCCTGTCTCCAGGCTCGGGCCTTCTCGCTCAACTTTTCTGGGCGTTCTCGCCCACAACCCTCGCTCACGGATCGCTCGCGACCCTCGACATGTGGGCGGCGGGATGGCTTGCGGTCTCGCTGTATTTTCTGATTTCGGTCGAGCGCCGAAGCACCCCTTTCACCTTCGTCATGCTGGGTCTCACTCTCGGGCTCGCCGCGGGATCAAAGCTCACCGCCCTTCCCTTCGCCGGAATCGCGGCGCTGTATGCATGGCTCGCCTTGCGACGGGCCGGTTGGAGTTCGCGTCGCCTGGCGTTTTCGCTGACCTTGATTGTGTTGTCGGCGGTCGCGGTCGTATGGGCCTCGTTCGGTTTCACCGCCGGCGTCGTCGATCTTGCGAACCTGTGCGGCACGGGCCGCGGTGTGGGTGAGGGGCGATTTGGTCCGGTGCCGGCTCCCCTGTGGATCGAAGGGTGGCTGCTGCAGGTTCGAAGAGGCCAGGTCGGCTTCTACAACTATCTCTTCGGCGAAAC
>JAYUUU010000032.1:0-11316 GCA_043754395.1 Vicinamibacteria bacterium | reverse complement strand
GCTTCGTGGGAGACGCGACCCTTTTCGCCTTCGCCCAGAACCACGTCGATCCGGCGCGCCATTTCGTGGACGTGGCGCACCAGCTCGCGTTCGAGTTCGCGGTGGCGCGTGTCGATCTCGTCCATGCGCCGCTGCATCTGAGAGATGACCGCGTCGTAGTGCTTGTGCGTCGCCGCGAAATGGTCACCCGTCCACGCGACGAGAGCGTTGTCCAGCCGAACCTGGTTGGAGTTAAAGCGCTCCTGAGCCTGGCGGGTCTTCTCCCCGCCGTTCACGAGGGAGCGAAGCGAGCCCGACGGCCCGTCCGGGGCGGTTCGAAACGATTCGTTCACCGGACCAAGATCCGGCGGAGCGGGCGGTTTCCAGGCGGGGACATCGGGAGGCTTGGGAAGGTCCGCCGCGGACGATCCCACCTGGTGCGAGGGTCCGAGAACCGCCGCCGAGGTTCGCGACACGTCGGGGCTGTGGGCTCCCTCCACGGCGCGATCGAGCGCCTCGGCGCTCTTCAGGCGTTCACGTTCGAGCTCTTCGGGAGTCATCTCCTGGTTTCCAGTCTCCGATTCTATGCGTCCGGTTTTCGGGCTACCGCGAAGGCACTCGCGCCGATAGGCAGATTGAACCACCCCACGAGCTTCGACTCGATGGCGAGCAGACCCCCGAAGACGCGTTCGAGAAGAGGGGGAAGCAGCGCAACGTCCGAGCCGTGGCGATCGAGTAAACGGTCGAGAAAGCGCCGCGACAAAAGGACAGGAAAGAGAAGGGAATTCGCGTAGGTCGATCGAATCAGCTTCAAGTTCGCGCACTCGAGAAGTGTTTCGAGTTCGGCGCGGGTGTAGCGATGCCGCGAGTGGACCGCCTCGTCGTGAGCGCCCCAGAGAATCTTGAGGGCTGGAACCTTCACAAGGATCAGGCCGCCCGGTTTGAGGACACGGGCCAGTTCACGGACCGCTTGAACATCGTCCTGAATCCACGCGTGGTACAAGACGTCGAAGGAGGTGACGACGTCGAAGCTCGCGTTCTGATAGGGCAGGCCGAGCAGGTTCCCCTGGATCACCCGGCCACCGCGCCTCCTGGTGGTGATGGCGGCGAGGGGCGAGAGATCGACGCCGTGGGTTTCGCCGAATGAGCCCAGGTCCTGGAGATTCCAGCCCGTGCCGCATCCCGCGTCGAGGATTCGTCGCGACCCCTCGCCCGCGCCTGGAAGGAGCGGCGTGAGGAGGGCTCGAGCGATCCGTCGCATTCCGACATACCACCACTGCACGCCTTCGAGGTCGGCCATCCGCCGATACTCTTCGGGGTTCACCGTCTCTTGCCCTCGTGGATCAGTCGCTCGTATTCGGCGATCACGCGATCGGCGATGCGCGGCCACAGGAAAGGCTCGAGCAAGCGGGACGTTTCGGTTTTCATCCGCGCCATTTCCACGGGTGCATTTCCAAGGGCCACGATGGCTTTCGCGAGCGCATCCACATCGCCCGGGTTCACGAGCAGGCCATTGACTCCGTCCTTCACCTTGTCGGGGATGCCGCCGGCCCGGGTGGCGATCACGGGCAGGCCGTGCGCCATGGCTTCGAGAGTCACGAGCGACGAACCCTCGAACCGGGTGGGATGCAGGAACACATCGCTTGCGGCATAAAGCGCGTGCAGGGCCTGCTCGCCCACGCGGCCCGTGAACTGAACGTGGTCGGTGATCGCCGAGGCAGCGGCGCGGAGAGAATTTCTAAGCGGTCCCTCGCCAACCACGAGCCATCCCCAGTCTTTGGGCAAGGAAGGCGCCGCGCGTTTGAACGCTTCGAGCGAGTCGGCGAAGCCCTTGTACGCCTCGAGCCGCCCCACGGAAACGAAGAGCGGCCGCCGCATCGACATCCACGGCAGCACCTCGAACGTGAACGGCATGGCGTCGTGGGGGGTCAGGGCATGGAGTTCTTCAAGATCCACGCCGTTTGGGATGACCCGCACAAGCGAGGGATCGACGTCGAGCAGCCGCGGCACATCGTCTTTCGTCGCCTCGTCGGTGGCGATCACGCAGTCGGCGAGCTGCGCTGCTTCCCGCGAGAGCTGTTTGAGCCGGCTCAACGCGAGGGCTTTGAAGCCGCGGACGTGATGTTCTTCCATGCCTTGAGGGTTCATGACCAGCGGTGCTTTGAGGCTTCGGTCTTTCTGACGTTCGCGTCCATAGCCAAGCGCGGTGAGGCCCTGAGCGTCCACGATGTCGATGTCGCCGCCGCGGACCCGCGCCGCCACCTCCTTGCCCATAAGCGTGCTGAACACGGGGTAATTGAAGGTGCGGTCAAGAACGCGGCCGTGGGGTCCGAGGTGGAAACGCTGGTACTTGACCTGAACCACGTGGCCCGGAAAGGCTTCAGCGTTCTTTCCCGGCCGGGTGAAGAGTGTCACGTCGACGCCCTTCGCGCGCAGGTGTTTCGCGAGCGAGTAGACCGCGCGTTCCATGCCTCCCGGCGGGTGGAGGGGATGGGCGCTCCGCGAGAGCAGGGCGACGCGCATCAATTCCCGCCCCGGTAGATCGCTTCGTAGCGGGGGATGAGCGTTGCGGGTGAGAAAGCCCGCGCGCGGATCGCCGCTCCTTCTTTCAGTCGTGAACGCACGAGAGGATCATGAACGATTCTTGCGAGCGCGTCGCCAAGCTGGCCGACGTTTCGGGCGAGCAGGCCGGATACATCGTCCTTGATGAGCTCGGAGGTCCCGCCCGTGTCCATCGCGGCGATCGGTGTTCCCAGGGCAAGCGCTTCGAGCAACACACGCGAAAGCGGCTCGGGCCACGTCGAAGGGAAGATGAGGGCTTCAGCTCGTTTCATGGCGCGAAGGACGTCGGCGCGATCCGCCCAACCGGGGGCTACCACCTCGATCCCGCTCTTCGCCGCCTCCTCCGAGATCGCGCGTTCTAGGGCGCCGCTGCCGAGGATCACCAGGGGCAGGCGCGACTTCGAACAGGCGTAAGCGGGAATCAGGTCTTTAGCACCTTTGTTGGCTTCGAGTTTTCCGACAAACAGAACAAAGCGTTCCGGCAGTTGAATCGTGGGGGCCTGGCTCGCGATCGCAGTTACCTCGGTCTCGTCCACGATGTTGGGCACGACGTGGATAGAGGGGATCGACACGGCCCGAAGTTCGGCGGCAATCGCCTCGCTCACCGCGATCACGGCCTCGGCCCGGCGCAAAGCGGCTTGCTTGGATGCGAGGTCCCACCTCATGTAGGGAATGGCGAGAGGAGCGCTCAAAGCGGGAAGTCGGCCGTCGATGCAACGCCACATCCCGCCGGTTGTGCAGGCCGGACAGAGTTTCCCGCGCGACATGCGGGTGGACCAGAAACAGACCGGCCAGTGATCGCGAACCGTCACCACCGTGCGCGGCCGGGGTTCAAGCGCCATGACGCCAAGCACCGAAAGGGAATGCTGGGCGTGGATGACGTCCACCGCTTTCTCGAGAGCGAGCGCATCTTTGAAGATCTTCACCATCGGCCCGCGTCGAAAACGTCCAGAGGCGCCCGGCAGGCGCGTGACCGGCACCCCGCTCTCACTGACGGGGCCCGCCGCGGTGGTCACCACTTGGACGTCGTGGCCGGCCCCTTTGAGGCCCAGGGCCAGCGCGCGTGTCGACCAGCCGGCACCTCCGGCTTTGGGCGGAAAAACTTCGGTGACCAACGTGATCTTCATGCCGCCCGCAGCCCCAGAAGGATCGACTCCACTTGCGCGGCGTGGGCGGCCCACGAGAATTGCGGCGCGCGTTCTCTCGCACTTTTTGCCATGGCGAGCCGACGGTCGCGATCGCCCGCCAGTAACCCGATGACGCGGGCGAGATCCGCCGCGTCGTTCTCCTTGAAGAAGACACTCTCACGGCCATCGCGCACGATTTCGTTCAGGGGCCGGATGTCAAGGGTGATCGTGGGGACGCCGCTTGCAAGGGCTTCGAAAATCTTGAGCGGCGACCAGAAGAAACCAAGCTTCAAAGACCGCAGACGCGAACGGTCATAAGGAGCCACCGAGATGTCGGCGCTGGCGGTGACTTCGGGCATGTCGCGATAGGGCACGCGCCCCATGCGGCGTCCGCGAAAATCGGTTGCGACTCCTTCGGTCTCGCCCCCCGCGAAGACGAACAGCACATCCGCGCGGTCCTTAAGAAGACGAGCCGCAGCTTCGAGAGTCGCGACGCCATGCCAGGGCCGATGCGAGCCGCTAAAGAGCACCACCGTCGTCTGCGGCGTCGCTCCCCAGCTTGCGCGGCGGGCTTCACTGCGGCGTGAGGGGTGAAAGGCCTCGACGTTGGCCCCCCAGGTGAGCGTATGTGTTTTCGCCCGGGCGAACTCGGGCACGATCTCCTTGATCGGCGAGATCAGCGCCCTTGCCGAGTGAACCAGTCGCTCGCGATAGGCGCGCATCGGACGCACGATCAGGAGGGCATCGAGGAGCGCCTTCAGGGATTCGTCGTGATCCACAATCGGAGAGTTCACCTCGAGAAGGCTCGGGACGCCGGACGCCTCTGCGGCGAGGATGCCTTCGCCTCCGAAGTTGTAGTAACGCTCCATGAGCACGTCCGGTTTGAGGCGATCGATCAACGCCTTGATCTGCGGTCGCGCCCGGAACCTGAAGAGCCGATGAGATGGCGTCCAACGAATGCGATGGATCGTGTACCCCTCACCTGGACTCGCCTCGCCGCGATCCTGAACCACCGCGTGGACTTCATGGCCTCGCTTCGCGAGTTCTCGCGACACCTCGTGGACGTGGACGCTGCCCCCGGTTTCTCCGGGAAGCGTCTGGTCCGACGCGACGTAGAGCACTCTCATCAGGAGGCGATCGGGGCCAGCACTCCAAAAAAGGGCCCGGTGCGGACTTTGCCGAAGAACGCGACATCGAGCATCAGCACCTCAGTGAGACCTCGCGCCACGAAGCGCGCGGAAGCCGAAGGAGCTTTTCGTCCCACGATGTGGCTCGCTGTCTTTGAATCGAGGGCACCCGCAGCTTTTGGCGTCGCGGCCTTCTGCCGCCTCTGTTCGATCACCTTGAGAGCGAGATCCTCGACCACGGCCTTCGCGAAGACGTTGTAGTACACGCGCTCCTGCACCTTGAGACCCGCGGACCTAGCGATCTCATCGAAGTGCTCATGCGACTTGATGGCATTGATGTGGTCGCTCTTACGCATCGCCTCCTTGTCGGAATCAACAAGCCCCATCTTTCCGAGACGCTTCGCGAATGTGTTCACGCCGCGCTGGAATGACGCGATCTTCGATGACTCCATCGCGTGGGTGTAGACGAAGATGCGGCCGTCCGCGGAAACCGCTCGACGCGCCTCCAGGAGCACCTCGCGGACTCCGGCTTCGTCGAGGTGCTCGAGCACATCCAGGGAGTAGGCACGAGAGGTGGCCCCGTTGCGCAGAGGCAGGCGTCTCAGGTCCCCCAAGACGAGACTCACGGAGTCGATCGCCGACTTGAGGAAGAAAGGCGCCATGTCGATGCCGCAGACCGAGGCGCCTTCGCTCGCGAAGTGCGTCGCGAACTTCCCCGCCCCGCTGCCGAGATCGAGAACGGCGTCACCTCGCTTCAGACCGAGCATCTTTGAGACCATGCGCGCCTTCACACCCGCGGAGAGCACCGGCTGACCTTCGCGGACGCCGAGCCGCTCCTGGAACTCTTCATCCGCGTAGTGCGACACCCGCCCCACGTCGGTACGGGGCAGGAGGTCGACGTAGTCGCGTCCCGGTCCGAACGGATACCGGGTCATGCAGCAGGAGCAGTAGAAGCCCTCGCCGCGATGCTCGAGGGCGCGCTTGTTGGGTCCGCCGCACGCGCACGACACGCGAGCCAGGTACGAACTCTGGCAGACGTCGTGGCCCCCGGTCTTGACGCCGCACTTCTCACAGCCTGCCTTGTCGAGGCACACCGGACAGGCGAACTGCTTCATCCAATCGGCGTGGATCATCGGGTGCTCCGGACGAGAGCGTCTTTATCGGTGAAGTAGAGCTTCGCCGTGCTGAGGGTCCGTTGCGGGACCTCGGTGACCTGCCGGATCGCCGTACCGGGCCAGTCGAGCTGCTGACGATCCATGAGTTTCAAACCAAACTGCACCATGAGAGAGACATTCCACCAGATAGCGAGCGCCACAATGATTTTCTGGGTTCGGGTTCGAAGCGATATCAAACCGAACGCGAAACCAATGACGAAGAGAACAGTCGAGTCGACGAAACGACGCGACCCGAAGGCCCCCGCCTGATGCCAGGAGAGGACGGAACCGTTGATATAGACCTGGGCCAGGAGAGCCACGGTCAGGATGACGCCCACCGCACCAAGCCGGCCGATGCTCCGGGCAAGCCCGAAAAACGCCACGATCAGTAGAGGCGTCCACAACAAGAGACCGTGCCCCGGGCTCACGAGGACATCGAAGAAATGAGGCGAGCCAAAATCCATTTTCCTCTGGACGAGCTGAGTGGGCCCAAAGGTGCCGTTTAGTGCTTGATAGGCGAGGAGCTGCGGGATGAATGCGAGCCCTGCCGCCCCCAATACCGCCACCCCGCGTTCGAGTGATCGCCGGGCGTCCCCCTTCACGAGGCGCAGGCCGAGGTCGAGGCCCGGCGCCAGCAGGAACAGAGCCGCCTGTTCACGGATCAACATCGCGAGCCCGGCGGAAAAACCCATCAGCACCCAGGCGAAGACAGTGTCTTTGTCCCGGGCACGAAGCCAGAGGTAGATGAACAGCGAGACCGCGAAGATCGACGGCGCGTGAGCGAAAGCCGGAGCCACCGTCATGTAGTAGAGCGCGGGGGTTCCGAACCAGACGGCAAGAACCGAAGTGAGCGCTAGTCCCTCGGTCACGCCCAGGTATCGCTTGAGGGCGAAGAAAGCGATCAAAAAGCCGAGGATCGCGAGCAGTGATGAGCCGTAGGCGACAGCACCCGTGTAGGCCGGCGAGAAACCATCGGCAGGGCCCTTCAAGACGCCATTTGAGACGAGGGAGTTGGCGAAAAGGAAGAAGGGCGACCAGACCAGCGCCGAGCCGATCGGCGCGAAGTTGATGGGGCGGCCCGTGCCGGGCTCGCGCCGATCGAGGAATGTCTCCTTGAACGCGACGAGACCCTGAGGGTTTGTTTTGTAGAAGTATTCGTATTCGTTCGTGAAGTCGAGATCGCGATCGAAGACCATGGAGCGCAGGTGCGAGTAGTACTCGATCTCGTCGGCACCCCGGATCTTCATGGAGACAAGGGCGAGGGTCACGAAGGTAGCGATCAGGAAGCCGATGATTGAGGCGCGGCTCATGCGGCGGCTCCGAGGAATTCTTCAATGCGCTCGGCGCGCCGGGCCCACGAGTACTGGGTCGCCTTTTCGAACGCAGCCCGGGCGAGGGACATCTGGAGCGCGCGGTCGGAGAGAACGCGGTCGAGTGCCGTGGCCCAGGCGTCGATATTTCCAGGCGCCACCACGAGGCCGGTCTTTCCGTCTTCCACGATCTCGCGCGAGGCGTCGGTGTCCGAGATCAGCAGGGGACGCCCCGCGGCCATCGCTTCGAACGCCTTGATCGGCGACGTGTGTTCGGAGGTCATCGCACTCTTGAGGAAGGGTGCGGTGACGACGGTCGCCTGTGCGAGCTCGTAGGCCACGTCCTTTTGCGGCAGCGAACCGAGGAAGCGGATTCGTGCGCCGAGGCTGAGGCTGTGCGCGAGTTCCTGGATGCGATCGAAGTCGGTCTCACCCTTGAGGCCGCCCACGATCACCAGTTCGCCGCGGTTCAGCCGCGCGAACGCCTTGAGGAGGACATCGACGCCCTTCCACGGATAGAGCTGACCGGCGTAGACGACACGCCCTCCTTCGGGAGGAGGCGTGAATACACGATCGCGGGGCGTGTCGCAGCCGTTTGGCACCACCGCGGTCCGCGGCCTCGCGCCGAAAAGCCGTTCGAAGGTGGTGAGGATGCCTTGTGTGGTCGCGATGAAGCCGCGCGCCGCGGTCCACACGCGGCGCTCGCGATTCTCGATCCGACGGCGCTTGGCCGCACTCGGCGGCTCCTTGAGGCCGTAGAGCTGATGGCGCTCGTCGTACATCACAGCTTCCACCGCGTGCGCCTCGTAGGTGAGATTCACGCATCCGACTCGAAGCAGGAGATCCGCGAGTTGAAGGTCGCGAGTCAGGACCACCGCGCCCTTGCGGGAAGAGCGTCGACCCAGAAGGAGAGCCTGGGTGAGGTAGCGCAGACGAGGAATGAAAGAGGAATTGGGCGCATGGCCAACCTCGAGCCGATCGACGTGAAGGCGCGGCGTTGGCTCCACACCGAACTCGGGGAGGATCGCCTCGGTGGGTCTTGGGTCGGAATGGCGCACGACCAGGCGAACGTCGCGACCGCGTGCGGCCAGAGCGTGGGCCGTCTTCACCACCTGAATTCCGTTCGCTCGTGGAGAAGGGAAGCGGATGTCCGAAAAGAGGAGGATGGGCGCGCGCGCGGTCACGGTTTCTCCAGGACGCATTCGATCTGCGACACCATCACGTCGCCGAGCACAGGGACTTCGAGAAAGAAGGTGCGGAGGAACGAGGGCACGGCGCGTCGGAAGAAACCGCTCACGTAGCGCTGTTCCGAGATAAGGCGGAAAGGCGAGGCCGCGATCCATGACGACATTCCGCGCAGCGTCACCGGTGTGAGCAAATCGTCTTCCTTCTCCCGGCCCGACTGAGCCAGCTGGACGAAGGTGTTGGCACTCGCTCGCTCGCTCAACATCCACGGCGCTTTCGCGGCCAGAAAGACGAACGTCCTGAACGCGAGTCGCCGGCCGAGAAAGAGATGAATGGGCACGGGTACTCGAAGCCGGGGCAGGTGGGCGCCCGCGAGAGAAAGGGTCGGCGCGGTTGAAAGATAGAAACGTCCGCCGCGCTTCAGGACGCGAGCGCACTCCGCGATGTAGGCCTCGGCCGAGGGCAGATGTTCGATCACCGAATGCGAGAGGACAACATCAAAGGACTCGTTTGCGTAGGGGAGCTTCAGGCCATCGCCTTGGACGAACGCGACGTTCTTCACGCGTTTCTCGCGTGCGAGCTTCGTGCCCGAGTCGGAGAAACGCGGCGAGAGATCGAGACCGGTCGCGAACGCCACTTCCTCGGCGATCGAAATCGCGGTGCCCCCGCTGCCGCAGCCCGCGTCGAGCACCCGGCCTTTGAGCTTCACCCCGGAACGCTCGACGGATTGGATCACTTTCGAGCTGCGGAGGTACTCGAATACGGCGTAGTCGTATTCGCTGCGAAAGCGAATTTCCCCCGCGGCACGAATGGCGTCGTTATCGATCCGTCTCATCGGGCTTTTTCGTATATCTCGCAGTAGCGATCGACGAGTCCGCGAAGAGAGAAACGCGCGTCGATAACCCGGGAAGTGCTTTCGCTGATCCGCCGATTTTCTCGCAATGAGGCGGCAATGCCATCAGCGAGAGCCTGAGGGTTCTCCTTCGGGACGATTCGGAGGTCTTCGGGGAACATCGCCCCAAGCTCCAGTCCGCCCGGATTGTCGGTCGAAACCACGCGCGTGCCGCAGGCGAGAGCCTCGAGGACCACGGTGGGGGTCGCCTCCAGCCGGGAGGAAAGAACGAAGAGGTCGGCGGCGGCATGGAGTTTCGCTACGTCGTGATTCGGGACGAGGCCGAGAAAACGCACGCGGGCGGAAATTCCGAGTTCGACGCCAATTTCCTGGAGCCGCTCGCGTTCCTCGCCCGAACCCGCGATCACGAGCCTGGCGCGGAACTCAGCAGGTTCGAGGAGAGCGAAGCCGCGCAGCAAAGTTTCGTGGTCGGCCAGAGGATGCAGACGCTTCACATTGAAGAGCAGCGATTCGCCTGAACCGACGAGGGGTGCTCGCACCGCCTCGCGTTCCGGCGAACCGAGCGGCGAGAACATGAGGTCCACCGCGGGGTAGACGACCGACGCGTCGCGGATGGGCACGTTCAGTTCACGGGCCCGGGCAAGAAGGCCGGCGCTGTAGAAGGTCGTGTGCGCGGCCCGCTGATTGAGCGTTCGGAAAGCCCGGTTCTTACCGTCGTGGTGCCAGATCTCCGTGCCGTAGTGGGTGAGGACGTAGGGTTTGCCCTGCCGCACCGCGAGTCTTGCTGCGACCTGATTCATCCAGGTGTTCGAGTGGACGTGCACCACATCGGCCGCGTCGATCAAAGGGAGCGCCTTGCGCCGCGTCTCGACCGCCTCGAGCAATTGAGGGATGCGAGTAACCCGGAAGCCGGTCCGGCGCTTCACGTAGGCCGTGTTCTCGCGAGCTGGATCATTCGTCTTGAAAGTCAGGAAGGAAACCGAGTGCCGGCGCTTCGTGAGTTCAAGTCCGAGCACATGAGGCAGGAGAGCATTCGCCGCCTGATAAGGCGGCAGATGCGGCGTGACCATCAGTATCTTCAATGGGCCGGCCGGGGGACCTTGAGCGCGCTCGCGGCTTCGGCGTAGGTGACGCTCCGCGCTTCGAGCCGCCTCATCACATGTTCGAAAATGCTCTCCAGCCGAGAGAAGAAGCGATCCACATCGTCGGCGCTCGTGTTGTAGGGCGACCCGCCGGGCACAAGCTCGCTCGAGTGAAACAGCATGTTGAGGGTCGGCACGCCCCGGGCCACCAGAGTGCTCGCGAGGGTCTTCGCGTCTTCCACACTCGAATAGGAAGGGCGAAGCCAGATCGCCCGAAGGCCCAGACGCTTGAAGTAGCCACGCCAGGGTATCGCGGGCATCGAAGTGAAGCGCGCCTCCAGCGCCTTTGGAAGCCAGGGCGTGGTGGCTGAGGAGACGGGGATCTCGAGGACAGTGGAGGTGCCAGCAACTCGCACATCCTCGTGGCTCGGCCAATAAGGGGCAACCGGAGCCCCCGCGAAGGAAGGCCCGCCCTTTCGCGTCTCATTGAAAAGGGGGTCGACGCTCGTGTCGATGCGGTACTCCAGTTTTTCGAGGATCCGCAACGACCGCGTGTCGAAACCATGTCGTCCCGCGCGATAACTCACCGGCCGGACACCTAGAGACGACTCGATCGCGGCCGTGAGTTCGCTCAGCTGGGCCTCGAGTGAGGCGTCGTCGAGCTGGCTCGGATATCGGCCCACCAGATCCTCCTCGCGGTAGGGCGGGGAGCTCCAAGGATGCAGATGCGCGCCGATTTCACACCGGCCCGTGGCGGCCAGTTCGCGCAGGATGGAGCGCGATGGCTCGCGCGTCGCCATCTCGTGGGTGACGAGGTACGACGGCCGAACCCCGAACCCGTCGCAGACGGCCTGAAGGCGGGGAAGGGCTCGAGCGTTCTCGACACAAAGCCGCTTTCGGCCTTCGAGCGTCCACTGGTCGTCGGCCTCGGTGTCGA
>JAYUUU010000031.1:0-3449 GCA_043754395.1 Vicinamibacteria bacterium | reverse complement strand
CGGGGCCTCTTCACCGAGCGCTATTACGAAAACGTGATTTTCCAGGCGAAGTCGGCCGAAGCGACTCCCATCGTCACCACGAAGGTCTACGAGACCCTGGCCCGCCGCCACAAGTTCGACCCGAAGGATAAGGAAGCGATCTCGATGTGGGACACCACCGAAGGCGCCAAGTTCTTCGCCATCTTCTTCGGCATCTTCCGTGGCTTTCTCGCGATCGTCGGATCGTTCACCCTGATCGTGGGCGGGATCGGGGTGTCGAACATCATGTACGTGGTGCTCGAAGAGCGGATGAAGGAGATCGGCATCAAGCTCGCGATCGGAGCGAAGCCGCGGTTCATTCAGACTCAGTTCCTGCTCGAGACCCTGACCATTACCGCGATCGGCGGCGCTCTTGGTTTCCTCATCACGGTCGCGGTCATGGCGATCTTCCCGTACGCGGGCCTCGACGAGTATGTCGGCACGCCCAAGGCATCGCCCCTGGTGCTTCTCTCAACGAGCGCGCTCCTCGGCCTCATCGGCTTTCTCGCCGGCTACTTCCCGGCGCGTCGCGCCTCCATGCTCGACCCCGTGGTCGCCCTCAAGCTGGGTTAGGCCGCTTTGGTTATCGCCATGTTCTCCACCATCCAGTCCGAATTCGCCCTCGTCTGGAGCCTCTTCCGCCAGGACGCGGGTCACAACCGGAAGCGGATGCTGCTGACCGTGGTCGCGATCGCGTGGGGCACTCTCTCGATCGTGATGCTCCTGTCGTTCGGAGAAGGCATGAAGCTCGCTTTCCACAAAGGCACCCGCGGCATGGGTGAGAACATCGGCGTGTTGTGGCCGGGGTCGACGACGAAGGCGTTCGCGGGCATGGGGTCGGGGCGGAACATTCAGTTCCAGGACGAAGATGGCGAGATGCTGGTGTCGAGGATCCCATCCCTCGCCGCGGTGTCGCGCGAGTACTCGCGACGTCGCGGCCTGACCGTCGGCACGAAGACCGTGAACTCCCGCGTGCGTGGCGTGGATCCCTCGTTCGGCTGGATTCGCAACCACGTCCCGCAACCCGGCGGCCGGTTCATCAATGAAGAGGACATGCGACACAAGCGCCGTGTGATCTTCCTCGGCGAGGAGCTGGCCCAGGATCTCTTCGGCACCCAGGCGGTAGTGGGCCGTGAGGTCCAGATCAATCAGTCGGTCTTCACCGTCATCGGGGTCGCACAGAAGAAGACCATGATGGGGATGTACTCAGGTCCCGACAAGAATCAGTCGGCGATCCCCGCGTCCACGTTTCTCTCCATGTACACCGACGCGCGGGTAGGGAACTTCATCTACCTGCCCACGAGCCTCGAAACCGCCGATCTCGCGAAGGCGGAGATCTACCGCGTTCTCGCCGCGAAGTACCGCTTCGATCCCGAGGACCGACGCGCCCTCTCGATCTGGGACACCCGCGACAACCAGCGGATCACCGACAACATCGCCCTCGGGATCCAGATGTTCCTCGGCATCATCGGCGCCCTTACCCTCTTCGTGGGCGGCATGGGTGTCGCCAACATCATGTACGCGGTGGTCAAAGAGCGGACACGCGAGATCGGCATCAAGATGGCGCTTGGGGCGAAGGCCCGTCAGGTGATGGCGCCCTTTGTCCTCGAATCGATGTTCATCACCGGCGCGGGCGGCGCGCTCGGCACCGCGGTCTCGCTCTCCATCATCACGATCATCGCGATGTTGCCTCTTCAGGGCGAAGCGTTCGATCTGATGGGGAAGCCGACCTTCTCTCCCGCGATCGCCATCGCGACCTCGCTGATCCTGGGCGCCGTCGGCATGTTCGCGGGCTATTTCCCCGCGCGCCGCGCCGCCTCCATCAATCCCGCCGAGTCCTTGAGGTATGAGTAATGATTGAAATGACCGGGATCCGCAAGGTCTACAGCACGGGCCGCATGGAGGTGGAAGCACTCAAGGGAGTGAACCTCACCATCGGCGGCAACGAGTACGTCTCGATCGTGGGCCCGTCCGGTTCGGGCAAGTCGACGCTGATGAACCTGATCGGCTGTCTCGACACGCCGTCCACCGGGACGTACCTTCTCTCGGGCGAGAACGTGGCGGGTCTCGACCGGAACCAGCTCGCGGAGGTGCGCAACAAGAAGATCGGTTTCGTTTTCCAGAGCTTCAATCTCCTGCCGTACGCGTCCGCTCTCGAAAATGTGGCGCTCCCGCTTCTGTTCGCGGGCATCTCCGACAAGAAGCGGAATGAGCGAGCGAAAGAGATGCTCGAACGCGTAGGTCTGGGCGACCGGATGGATCACAAGCCGACCGAACTCTCGGGCGGTCAGATGCAGCGCGTCGCCATCGCGCGGGCCCTCGCGAACAATCCCGCGATCATCCTCGCCGACGAGCCGACCGGGAACCTCGACTCCGCGTCCGGCCACGCCATCGCCGATCTCTTCGGCGAGCTTCACGCCGCGGGCCAGACCATCGTGATGATCACTCACGACAACGGCCTTGCGAAGATCGCCTCGCGCTCGGTCCACATCCGCGACGGCGAGATCGTCGAAGACAACCGCCTCGCCGCCTGAGATCGCTCGGCGAAGGCCCCGAGGCCGTCTCGAAGAAAGTAACCTTCCGGCCAAAGTGAATTACCGGCCCGAGTTCGACGGACTGCGCGCGGTCGCGGTGCTGGCCGTCATCCTCAACCACCTGGATTCGAGACTTCTCCCCAGCGGTTTTCTGGGCGTTGACGTCTTTTTCGTCATCTCCGGCTATGTGGTTACTTCGTCCCTCGCTAGGGCCGAGGAGTCGTCGTGCTCGGCCTGGCTCGCGACTTTCTATTCGCGTCGGGTCAAGCGGCTCCTTCCCGCCCTCGTGCTCTGCGTGGTCGGGACTGCAATCGCCGGTCGCCTTCTGATCCGTGAGCCTGAAGAATCTCTTCGCACCGGGATGGCGGCGCTCGCCGCCGCGTCGAACCTTTATCTGTGGAGCCAGGCGACCGACTACTTCAGCCCGTCGGCCGATTTGAACCTCTTCACCCACACCTGGTCTCTCGGCGCGGAAGAGCAGTTCTACTTCGTGTTCCCCTGCCTTCTGGCTCTGTGCGGCTTCGCTCATCGTCTCTCCGAAAAGCGCGAGGCAAGGGCGATGGCCGCCATCCTGGTTCTCACGATCGCGTCGCTGAGCTACTTCATGTTCCTCTCCGGTCCACGCCCAGCGTCCGCCTTCTTCCTGATGCCGGCGAGATTCTGGGAGCTTGGCCTTGGCGCCCTCGCCTTCCTTGCAGCGGAGCGGTGGCCTCGCTCGGCGTCGCCGACATGGAACGGGCCCCGCGCGACTCTCAGTCTGCTTGTGATCCTGGGCGCCCTCTTCCTCGGCAAGGAGCAGCGGACAAACGCCACTCTCCTTGTCGGCTTCCTCACCGCTTCTCTTCTCTGGTCGCTTCAGGGGCCGAGCCTCGCGCGTCGCGCGCTGTCGATGAGCGT
>JAYUUU010000030.1:0-3084 GCA_043754395.1 Vicinamibacteria bacterium | reverse complement strand
GAGATCGGCTACACCTGGTATGCGAAGCGCTGCCAGCGGACGCACGTCAACACCACCTGCAAGCTTTTGCTTCTCGCGCATGGTTTCGACACCCTCGGGTGCCAGGTGATCGGACTGCGGACCGACATCCTGAACACCAGGTCCCAGCAGGCGATCGAGAACCTCGGCGCCCATCGCGACGGCGTGATCCGCCACCACGCGCTGAGGCGCGATGGCACCGTCCGCGACACCGTGATTTACTCGATTCTCCGAGGCGAATGGCCGGCGATCCGTGAACGGCTGGAGAATCGCCGAACCCGGGGCGGGTTCGGTCGGGCATGATGCGAACGCACCATCGACCTCCTCCCCCAAGGGTCGACTAGGCTCTCGGGCACACGGAATCCCCTCTTTCGACCCCTCATTCCACCCCTCCAAGGAGCCTCTCCATGTCTTTTGTGCGCCCTATTGCCGATGTCGCGAAAGATCTGGGAATCGCCCGGGAACACCTGATTCCCTATGGCGACGACAAAGCCAAGATCCGGCTCGAGGCTCTGGCCAGCAAACCAAACCGGGGCAAATTGATCCTGGTTTCCGCGGTGACGCCGACCTCGGCGGGCGAAGGAAAGACGACGACATCGATCGGACTCGCCCAGGGCATGGCGAAGATTGGACAGAAGGTTTGCCTCGCACTCCGCGAACCCTCGCTCGGACCCACGTTCGGCGTGAAGGGCGGGGCGACCGGCGGCGGGAAGTCGATCGTGGTCCCGGCGGAAGACATCAACCTTCATTTCACCGGTGACTTCCACGCGATCACCTCCGCTAATAATCTGCTGGCCTCGCTCGTGGACAACCACATCCATGCGGGCAATGCTCGCGGCATCGATCCGCGGAAGATCCTTTGGCGGCGAGTTATCGATCTCAACGACCGCTCGCTGCGGCGCGTGATCATTGGCCTCGGCGGCGCTCTCGAAGGCGTGCCGCGCGAAACCGGCTTCGACATTACCCCGGCCTCCGAGATCATGGCAGTGCTGTGTCTTTCCAAGGATCGTGACGATCTTCGCCTGCGCCTCGGCCGGCTGATCGTGGCGGTCGACAAGGACGCCGCGCCGGTGACCGCGAACGACCTGAAGGCCACGGGCGCTCTGATGATCCTGCTGAAGGACGCCATCCTGCCAAACCTCGTCCAGACCTGCGAGGGCGTTCCGGCGTTCATTCACGGTGGGCCGTTCGCGAACATCGCGCACGGCTGCAATTCGGTGATCGCCACGAACATGGCCCTCGCCCATGCCGACTGGGCGGTCACCGAGGCGGGCTTCGGCCTCGACCTCGGCGCCGAGAAGTTCATCGACATCAAGTGCGCTTCGGCGGGCCTCGAGACCGCGGCGATCGTTCTCGTCGCCACTATCCGCGCGCTCAAGCGACACGGCGGCCTTCTCAAGGACGATCTCGCGACCCCGGACGCAGCGGCGGTGACGCGCGGCCTGCCGAACCTCGAAAAGCACATCGAGAATGCGCGCCTCTTCGGTCACAACCCGATCGTGGCCCTGAATCGCTTCCACACCGATGGCGACGACGAACTCGCGGTGGTGCGCGGTTTTTGCGAGCGCCTGGGCGTTCCCTGCGCCGACTCAGAGGTTTTCGCCCGGGGCGGCGAAGGCGGCATGGCGCTCGCCGAGGCTGTGGTGAAGAACGCCGTGACACCCTCGCCGATGAAGCGCCTCTACGAATGGAACGAGCCGCTCAAGCAGAAGATCGAGAAGATCTGCACGAAGGTCTACGGTGCGGCCGGTGTTTCCTACTCCCCCGCAGCCGAACGAGACCTCAAGCAGGCCGAGCGGCTCGGTTTTGCGGGCGCCCCCGTCTGCATGGCGAAGACGCAGATGTCACTCTCGGACGACGCCAACAAGCCGGGACGCCCCACGGGCTTCACGGTTACGGTCAAGAACGTGGTGATCGCGGCGGGTGCTGGTTTCGTGGTGCCGCTCCTCGGCGACATCATCCGGATGCCCGGCCTCAATGCGACGCCCCAAGCCGAGCGGATGGATCTTGTCGACGGCAAGGTCACGGGCCTCCTCGGCGGCTGAATGACGCGCTAAAAGTCGACGCGGTGCCGGGCTCGACGTCCCGGAGGCGCCGACATCCATCCGGGCATCGATCTCGGTACCACGAGAACGATCAGGCAACCGCGGGCTTTCACTGCTTTGGTCCGAGCCTTCTTCGCGTCGTGAGCCCTTCGATATCGAAGACGCGGCCGTTGGCGATGACACGGTTCACGCGGTAGGCGGCGGAGATGTCTTCGAGCGGGTTGCCCTCGACGAGCACCAGGTCGGCGAGTTTCCCGGCCTCGATACTGCCGGCATCGAGGCCGAGTGCTTCCGCGGGTGTGAGAGTCGCGGCGCGCAGGGCCTGATAGGGCGTCATGCCCGCTGCCACATAGGCCGCGAGTTCGCCATGCAGGTTGATACCGTTCGGCGAATCCGTTCCCGCGACGACGCGCGCGCCGGCCTTGAGCAGGTCCATCACCATTCTTCCCGGGCCCTCGGGATCTCCAAGGTCGACGCCTGGAGGTGCCTGAGCGCGGCCGCTCGCGAAGGCCGCCACCTGGTCGCGCATCCACTTCGGATAAAGGGCGAAGCGAGGATCCTTGCCGAGTTCGGGGTTCGCGGCAAAAACGCGGCGTGTGCCCGCGCTCGCGATCATCGGACAGAAGATCGTCTGCGACTTGCCGAGAAGCTGGATGACGTCGTCGTAGCTCCGCTGGAACGTGCTCATCTTCGGCGAGTATCCGCGACGGCTCGTGGCCGAGGTGTGTTCGGTGTTGTCGACACCGACGAAGGCTGAGGGGTACACCTCGTGAGTCGCCACCGGAATCCCGTTGGCGTGGGCGAACTCGACCATCCGCCTCTGCTGAAGGTCGGTCATGCGGACGTAACTCTTCACCAGGTCGTGCTGAAGTGCTTTCGCCCGCTGCAGTTCCATTTCGAGTTGCCCCGGGCTCGAGATCGCGATGCCCATCTTGTAGTAGACGCGCTGCCACTCCATCAGGTAGCCGGTGGAGAAAACACGCGGCCCGGGCCGCACGCCTGCGTCGATGACTTCGCGATC
>JAYUUU010000029.1:0-5161 GCA_043754395.1 Vicinamibacteria bacterium | reverse complement strand
GGCCACGGTGTAGGTGCCGATCTTGTTGACCACGTCGCCATTCGCGGCGATGCGATCGGAGCCCACGACCACACAGTTGATCTCGCCCCGCGCCATCAGCGCCCCCGCCATCGAGTCGGTGATGAGTGTCGTGGGGATCCCCTCGTTGACGAGTTCCCAGGCAGTGAGCCGAGCACCCTGAAGGACCGGCCGCGTCTCGTCCGCGAAAACGCGCTCGATCTTGCCCTGGCGATGGGCGGAGCGGATGACACCGAGTGCGGTGCCGTAGCCCGCGGTGGCAAGCGCGCCTGCGTTGCAGTGGGTCAGCACTCTCGCGCGATTTGGAAACAGGGTGGCGCCGAATTCACCCATGGCACGACACGACGCGATATCGTCGCTCAGGATTTTCGCGGCCTCGGCGATCAAAGCCGGGACGACTTCGGCCGCGGGTACTTTTGAAACCGCCGCGCGAGCGCGCCGCATCTGCTCGAGGGCCCAGAAGAGATTCACCGCAGTGGGGCGGCTCGCCGCGAGGACCTGGTGCGCGGCATCGATGGCAGGGTCGAGAGAAGCGCCGGTTTCGTGCGCCCTCATCGCCGCGAGCGCCACGCCAAATGCGGCGGCGACACCGATCGCGGGAGCGCCGCGGACCACCATGGCCTTGATCGCGCGTGCGGTCTCATCCGCGGTGCGGCAGATCTCGTATCGAACTTCGAGGGGCAGGGCGCGCTGATCCAGAAGATGGAGGGCCTTTCCGTCGAACGTCATTGTTTCCGGAACGCTCATTCCATTCCTATCTTTCGGACATCGGCCTTGAGGGCGAAACCGCGCGCGCCCGAAGCGTCTTGAATTCTCACGTAGTCGCCTTCTTCGGTGAGCAGCGGCACCGCTTCTCCTTCGCGCAGATTTGCGAGGGCGATGGCGTCGTTCCGCGGTATGTCGAGAAGAGGCGCATCCTTCTGGATGACCACGCCACGCGGTTCTCGCCACACGCCGGCGAGAAGTGGCAAGACCAGGAGCAGGCCCGCAGCGAGGGCGCCCCGACTCACGGTGATGTGCTTCTTCTTCCCGACGAGGGTAAGGATGGAAATGAGAAACAACACGCTCGACACGATATCGAGTCGGAATCGCCGGCCAAAGGCACGAAGATCGCCCAACCATCCAAGCGAGATTTCGGAAGGGTCGAGGCCCAGTTCGCCGCGCAGCCGTTCGATCTCGCGATAGAAGCTCGAGTCAGAGGGTGCCAGTTCACGCGCGCGCAGTGCCGCCCAAAGTGCTTCTCCTTTGCGGCCGTTGGCCGCGGCGGTTTGCGACCAGTTCCAGTAGAGAGAGGGAGCGTGCGAGCCGGTTTTCTCGAGTTGGGAATAGGCCGCGAGCGCCTCGTCCCACTGGCTTCGCGCCGCACTTTCATTCGCGCGTCGGAAGAGTGCGGTCGCCGCCTCTGCCGCCGGTGGTTGAGCCTGGGCGATCGAAGCGCTCAGCAGCGTCGTCATCAAAAGAACTCCCTGCCCCGACGTCATCGCAGAGCCTCCAGAATCGCCACGGCACGGTCGCGCACTTCCTTGAGCTTGGCGTCATAGCTGCCGAGCTGGGGCGCGAAGCGAAGAAACTCGAGGTCGTCGGCAAGACTGCGCAGACGATCGCCGGAATCATCGGATGGCCATCCGGACCGCGGACCGAAGACACTCTCAATGGCGCCCTGGATTCGCGTGGCCGCGCGCTCTTTGGTTCCGCCGAGCAGAGCCGCATCCTGCAGTTCGCGAAGGGCCGCCTGGATAGCCGCTTTGTTTCGTCCATGCGCGACGACGCTGGTGGGTCGCTTTCGCCACGTATAGGCCTGGGCGGCCAGAGAGAGGAAGGCCAGGCCCGCGGCCATGGGGGCGAAGTCGGTCGGGGCAATGTCTAGATCCGCGCGAAGGGAGATGGCGCCGGTGGGCCGCTTGGACGCTTCTGGAGCCCCGTTCGCGGTTGAGGCGGAAACGACGATAGGGATAGCACTCGTACTCTCCGTCTTCATCACCTGCGCCTGAGGGTCGAAGTACGGAAAGGAGATCGACGGTATCTCGTACGAGCCCGCTTTTTCGGGAACGATCACGAACTCCCAGGTCTTGCTGCCTTCGATTCCCTGCCGGGTCGTTTTGAGATCGGAGATCGCCCGCGGGGGGAAGACACGTGCTCCTTCGATGAAGAGTTTGGGTGCGGCATCGATCCATTTCAGATTGCCGCGGCCCTTGACCTGAAAGCGGAAAGTAAGGGCGTCTCCCAGAACGACGTTGTTCCGGTCGGTGCTGGCCTGCACCTGATAGCTCCCGACCGCACTGTCTTCGGGCGTGCCGGCCGGAAGGGAATCGACCTTCACTTTGAGGATGCGCGTGCCGCGTTCGATCGGCGCGGCCACGCCGAAAGTCCCTCGCGGCACCAGACGCAGACGGGCTTCGGGAATCTCTAAAAGGCCGGGCTTGGTTGGAAAGAGCACCCGTTCAAGTACGGGAAAGCGCAGATAGGGCTCGCCTTGAACCAGCGTGTTTTCGCCGGACGAATCCTCGCGCGATCTTTCGATTTCCTCCGCCCAGAAGCCCGGGTATTTAGGCGGGTCGGCGAACTCGACCCCGGTGAGGGAAATCTGCGTGTAGACGTAGTACGTCACCAGAATCGGTTCGCCAACGCGGGCAGCGGGGCGCGAGAGCACGGCCTCCACGAAGAGTTTTCCCTGCGTGGTGGGCTCTCTTCGCTGGGGCCGGCCAAAGATCTCGTCGAACGGATTGCGTCCTCCTCCGAAAGGATCGCCGCCGAAAGGATCCTGCGGCTGCGCGGGCCGGATGGCGCCTTGAACCACGTCGATGTTGATGGCGGCGGTCGGCGGATAACCCTGAACGGACACCGGGCCAACTTCGGCGGGGCCCGTCTTCTCCGGACGCAGAACGAACGAGAGACTCTTCTGCCTCGACATCGATCCGTTGACGAACGAAATCTGGGTGGAGGTCGAGGGGCCCGCCGCTACTCGGAGGTTCTTGAGGGAGGGCATGGCCACGTCGAGGCTCGCGGCTTCGCCATCGAGCACAATCGATAAGGTCACGACGTCCTCGACGCCGATCTTGCGTGCATCGACCTCGGTGCGAACCGAACCGTTCTGGGCGAAGGAAGAGGCGGCCGCGAAGAGCAGCATGAAGGCGAGACGGATCACCAGTCTTTCCCCTTGCGCCGCTTGGCGCGCTCGGCTTCCAGCTTCTTCTTCTGCTCGGTCTTCTCATTCTGCTCGAGGGCTTTGAGAAGCTGCATCGCGCGGTCTTTCGACATGCCGGTTTCTTTCTGGAAGCGTTCGTTCTCTTTCTCCTTCTCGGACTTTTGGGGCTCTTTCTTTTCGTCCCCCCTAGACGGCTGCTTCTGGGGTTCCTGTTTGTCTTTCTGGTCCTTCTGCTGGTCCTGCTTGTCCTTCTCCTTTTCCTGATCCTTCTTCTGTTGCTCCATCTGACGCAGAGCAATCTCGAGGTTCCTGCGCGCCCGCAGGTCGTCGGGGCGAAGGCGCAAAGCGTCGCGGTACGCGGCGACCGCGCCGGGGAGTTGCTGGGAGCCGAGGAGAGCGTTGCCGAGGTTGTAGTGGCTCTCAAAGCCGAGATCGTTCTTCTCGCGTGAGAGCGCAGTGAAGGCCTCCACCGCTTCAGGTCCTTTGCCCGCCTTCGCCTGGGCCACGGCCTCATTGAAGCGGGTCACGGAAGACGTCGGCCGCGCGGCGCGAGCTTTCTCAAAGGCAGCCAGGGCCTGAGCCGCATCACCCGCTTCGTAGGCCTTGATGCCCTTGTTGGTTTCGCGAGAGGGACGGGCGAGGATCTCATCTTTGACGTCCGCGTGGCTGAGCGTCGCGAGGAACAGCATCGGAACCAGTACGAGCTGATGTCGGCGCCTTCGCAGGTGCTCCCAAACCGTCGGGCCAAACAGCGCGGTCAGGAAGGAAAGCAGGGAAAGACCGAGCGGTATCTGGAACCGTTCTTTTTTTCGGAACGAGAACTCACTCGCGGTCTGTTTGTTCTCCATCGCTTCGATGGCCGAAGCGATAGGCGAGAGTGCCGTGTTGTTCGTGGCTACCTGGGTGAATTTGCCTCCGGTCGACTGCGCGAGCCGAATCAGGTTTTCGGTATTGATGCGCGAAATCACCGGTTCTCCATTCTCCAGCTTGTAGCCGCTCCGCCTGCCGCTCGTGTCGGTGTCCGGAACCGGACCGCCCTGGCTAGAACCAACGCCGACGGTGTGGATGATGACGCCAGCCTTCTTCGCGGCCTCGATCGCCCGGTCCATGCTCTCCTCGAGATCTTCGCCATCCGACACGAGAACAATCACGCGGTTGGCCCGGCTTGGATCGACGAAGGTGGCGATTCCCGCTTCGATCCCGGAAAGGAGGTTGGAGCCCGGTGTCGGCACAAAGCCCGGCTCCAGCGTTTCGAGAAACAACGCGACGGCATCGGCATCGAGGGTCAGGGGTACCAACGGGTAGGCCTCGCCTTCGAAGGCGACAAGCGAGAAACGATCGCCGGCCAGTCTCGACATCAGCGCCGAAAGCGACTGCCGGGCCAGAAAGAAACGATTGGGTGAGACGTCTTCAACGGACATCGAAAGAGAGGTGTCGAGAACGAGGGCCACGTCAACGCCCATCCGCTCTACGCGCTCTCTCACAATTCCCCATTGCGGGCGCGCGAGGGCCAGCACCAGGAGGACCGCGCCGAGGACCAGGCACACACTCCTCAGCGCCTCGGCCCTGGGCGAGAAGCGCCGGCCGATTCGGTCGAACATGGACGGGGTCACGAGGCTCTCCATGCGCGTTTGGTCTATCCGGCGCACGCGGATGAAGGCCCACGCGAACAACGGGATCATCAGCAGAGCGAGAAGCCAGAGAGGAGAGGAGAGGGTCATGGCCTCAGACGGGAAGAACGCGCAGGCCGCGCGTCCAGAAGAAAGCCGCGGTTAGAAGGAGGGCAACTGCGGCGTTCAGGAATGGGGGAAAGAGTTCCTGAAAGCGGCGAAAAGAAACGCTCTTGAGACGCGTGGTTTCAAGCGCGTCGATGCGGCTGAAGATGTCGCGGAAACTGGATTCGTCGGTGGCCGAGAAGAAAGCGCCGCCGGTGCGTTCGGCGATTCTCTTCAAGAGATCCTCGTCGATTGGAACCTCCATGTTCACGGTGCGCGAAAC
>JAYUUU010000028.1:0-5325 GCA_043754395.1 Vicinamibacteria bacterium | reverse complement strand
AATCTTGTCGCCCATCTCGATCAGTTTGTCGCGCTGGTTCAGGAGCCTCACGAACCACTGGCGCGAAGAGACGAACTCGAGCGGCCGGTCGCCCTTCTCGAAAAACTTCACCGCGTGTTCGAGCGGTTCAGGCTCGGCCACGAGCGGTGCCGCGCCATTCCGGTCCGCCGAACCGTTGGCGTCTCGTAGCGCCTCGACTATGAGTCGTCGCGACTCGGACATTGATTTGCCGACGATGGTGGCGTAGACCGCGTTTGCGGAAGCAGCGTCGAGGGACGGGAACCCGGCGGTTCCGAACTCGACCGGCGTCATGCGTCCGTCACGGCCGATGGTCTGGCGCAGCGGCAGCTTCTCTTCGCGCCACCACGCAACGTCGGTGGCGTCGCCGAAGGTACAGACCATCAGGATGCCCGTTCCCTTCTCGGGGTCGACGAGCGGGGACGCGAAGATCGGCACCGGAGCGCGGAAGAGCGGTGTGATCGCATTCTTGCCGATGAGCGCTTTGTAGCGCTCGTCGTCTGGGTGTGCCGCCACCGCGACGCAGGCGGGCAGGAGTTCCGGCCTTGTGGTCGCGATGGCGAAATCGCCGCCGCCTTCAACCGCGAAGCGGATTTTGTGGAACGCCCCCTTCATGGGCCGGTCTTCCACCTCGGCCTGCGCCACCGCGGTTTTGAAGTCGACGTCCCACATGGTGGGAGCTTCGAGGGTGTAGACGTGCCTCTTCTCGAATAGATCGATGAAGGAAAGCTGAGCGATGCGGCGGGAGTGTTCGCTGATCGTGGAGTATTCCTGCGACCAGTCGACCGAGAGCCCCAGGCGCTGCCAGAGGGCTTTGAACGCCTTCTCGTCTTCCGCGGTCAGCTTGACACAGAGATCAATGAACGCTCCGCGCTGGAGTTTCCTGGGCGGAAGTTTGCGCGTGGCGTCATCGGCCTGTTCGAGGGCCGAGATGTCGAACGGCTCGGCTCCGGGCTCGCACCGCACATGGAAGTAGTTCTGGACACGGCGCTCGGTGGGCAGGCCGTTGTCGTCCCAGCCCATGGGGTAGAAGACGTTTCGGCCCCGCATGCGTTGATAACGCGCCACCACGTCGGTCTGGGTGTAGCTGAACACGTGGCCCACGTGCAGGGATCCCGAAACGGTGGGTGGAGGTGTGTCGATGACGTAGGTCGGCGCGTCTGAGCCTTCGGAGAAACGGTACACGCCCGTGTTCTCCCAGAACTTTGACCACTTTTCCTCGGCTTCTTTCGACTCGAATTGAGACGGCACGGAATCTGGATTGAAACGGCTCAATGGAACCTCACTCGTTCTTGGCACTGGCGCTGATGCTTCGACAACGTCGCAGCCCGCTCGGGTGAAATCGCGTGACGCCCCAAACGTCGGCGAACCGGAACCGGTTTCTTGAGGCCGGGGACGCCAGACGGCCTCGATCAGTCGCGTTCGGACTCGGCGCGCGCCTTGATGCGCTCGATCTCGGCCCGGATCAACTTTTCGGCCAAGCCGGGGATGACGTCCCACGCGATCTCGCGGATGACGCGCTCGGAGACCTGCGAGATCACGCGCTGGGCGATCTGCTGAACCATGTCCACCGGCACCGCGACTTCGGCGGAGGGCAACGCCTCCGCGGGCGCTTGCGAGGGTGATGTGCCTACCAGGTTGTCGAAGGCGCCCGGCGCGGTGGAAACCGCGGCGGCAACCGGCGGCGGCGCCATGGGAGCAAGGGCTGCGGGCGAGGGAGTTGGTGCGGCCAGCATCACCGGGGGGGGGAGCGCAGGTGCTGCCGCAACGTCAAGCGCAGGAAGCTCCTCGAGGATGCCCGCGGGCTGTGGCGCCTGTGGAGGACTTTCAGGCTCGACGGAGGCAGCCTCCAGATCGGCGGGATCGAACTCTCCATCTCCGCCGAATTCTTCTACGTGAGGTGCTTCGGCAACAGGTGCCGGTGCCGAACGTGGGGTCGGAGGGATGGTCTGGGGCAGGATTTCCATCGACGCTGCGGTGTCGGTTTCGAAATCGAGACCTTCGGCCGTGGGGAGGTCACTTTCGGACGAGGTCACGATTTCGCCGGTGGCGGTGACGGGCTCGAGTTCCTCCATCGCCTCGATTTCCTGGACGGGCTCGGGCTGAAGCTCGCCATCAAGGGGTCCGTGCAGCGTCTCGGAGAAGTCGGAGAGCTCTCCTTCACTGGTCAGGACGTCGGGCTCCTGGGTCGCGAAGACAGGGGCATCGAGCGACAGGCTGCGGGCCGCCATCTCTCGAACATCCATCGGGACTTCGATGGTGGACACCGGATGAGTTTCAGAGTCGTCGTACGTGTAGTCGGGGGCTGTGTCGGGCTCGGCGACGTCGAGCGGCACGGTCGCCGCGGCCTCGACCGGCTCCAGAGCCTCCTCGACAGGCATCGGAATGGACATCGGGTCGACTGGGCGCGAATACGCCGCGGTCCCGCGCTCGGCAAGGATCTCCTTGACCCGGGCCACGAGGGCCGGCGGATCGAAGGGCTTCGAGACGTTGCCAAGAGCGCCCACCGACTTGGCGCGCTCCGCGTCATAGGGCTCGAACGCACCGTTCAGGAGGAGGATTGGAACGTTCTTCAGTTGCTCCGAAGCACGCAGGGCTTCGCACACCTGATAGCCGTCGAGCTGCGGCATGATGACGTCGCACAGGACCATGTCCGGCAGAAACGCCATGGCCTTATCCACCGCGATACGGCCGTTGCCCGCGGTGACTACTTCAAATTCATCTGAAGGAAACGTCAACTCCACCACCTTCTGGATGGTGATGCTGTCGTCAGCGAGGAGCAGTTTTTTTCGCATTTCCGTTTGGTGGCCCCGATGAAAGTTTCTTCTCGCGCACCCTCGTCTACCTGCGGATCGCAGAAGAGGCCTCTTGGCTCGAAGCGTCTACAACGACGATAGTTCGGCTGGCCAAGCGGTGTCAATTGATTAAGAGTGGATGGACTTGCAGGCCCGTTTCGGTCACATCTCCTAGAATCAAAGGCTGATGCAACTGGCGTTTGGCGAGGCTTGGGTCGGCCGGGAGCGGCGCTCACTCGGCTGTCCAGCCTGCCGGAGCGAGCGCCTGCGCTATTCGCGACGTGAATACGAAGGATTCTGGGCGCGTCTCTTCCGGCTCCGGCCGGCGAAGTGCCTCGACTGCGGGGTTTACTTCCCGGTGTCCGTGGATTCGGCGATCCTGAACCCCCAGGTGGACCCCGCCGAGCTCCATGTGCCCTTCTGGCCCCTCGAAATGGAAGAGCGCGCCGAGAGTGCTGCGGCCACGGGTTGGGCGCCCACCGATGCCCGAACCCCCAAGGGCGGCTCTCGAAGGGGATGCCCCTTGTGCGGCTCTGAGAGTGTTCGGTCCTCGCGCCCGGGGGGCGAGCCGCTTTGGAGCCGCTTCGATATCAGAGCATCCTACCGGTGCGCCTCATGCAACGGCAGCTTTCGGCGGATCGTTCCCGCCCGTTTCGTGGCGGGCCTCCTGATCGGGGCCCTTGCCCTCACCGGGCTCATCTTCCTCGGAGGTCTCGTGTCGCGCGGAGGCGCTTCATCCCACCAAACCCCGAGGGTCAGGCAGGGTCAGATCCCGGCACCTCCGCCTCCCGTCTTTCGCTGAACCCGAGCCCCTTGCGTCCAGGGTCAGGGCCTTAGAAGTGCTTTGAGCACAGATTGACTCTTCATGTCGGAGAGTGCGGTGGAGGCGTTTTCGAGTGAGTATTCGCGGGAGATGAAGCCCGCCCAGTCGAGGCGTTCCCGAGTGCGCTCGAGTCCCCCCATCGACAGGTAGAGATGACGGAACTCATAGCCCCACGATCCGAGCAGAGTGATGTGTTTGCGATTGATGTGACGATGGGGTGAGATTGTGATGTCGCCGGCGTCGGTGTATTGACCGACCACCACCACACGGCCACCGTCGCGCGCCATCTCGAGAGCCTCGCGCACCGCGGCGGGGTTGCCGGTGGCTTCGATGATCAGGTCAGCGCCTCGCCGCTGGGTCTGATCGAGCACCCAGCGCTTCCGCTCTTCGGCATCGCGCAGTGAGCCGATATCGATGGCCGCGTCCACACCCCTCGCCTTCGCGGCTTCGATCCGGTTCGCCGGGCCGCCGATCATGAGAACCCGGCCCGCGCCGCAGAGCTTCGCGAAGATCGCCGCACTCTGCCCCACGGGACCCGCGCCCTGGACGAGGACGGTGTCGCCGAACACGACGCCCCCGCGCTCCACCGCGGAAAAACCGGTTGGAAGCCCGCAACCCCCGCCCATGAACTCATTGACGGTGACGCCGGCCTTGAGCTTCACCGTTCGCACCCCGGGACGGAGCTCGATGTGGGTGGCCCAGCCTCCGAGCAGGCCATCCTTCGCGCTCGTGGTGATTCCATAAACACGCCGATGCGGACATCGCGTTTCCTGTTTGGCGACGAGGCACGAGTAACAAGAGCCGCATTGGCCGTAAACGTCATAGAACGTCACGACGTCGCCTCGGTGAATCTCCTCGCCGAAGGGGTCGCGCGGCGAGCCAGCGGTTTCGACAACGCGTCCGCACGAGACGTGCCCGGGAATGATGGGCCACGGCACGGAATCGAGGTGTCCCTCGTGCAGGTGAACATCGGTCCCGCACACCTCGCTCGCCAGCGTTTCGAGCAGGATTCCTCCCGGAGGGAGCTTGGGAAGGTCGTGTTCACGCATTTCGAGTGACGCGTGGGGGGCTCTCATCCAGACGGCGTTGGCAGTTCTCACACGCCGCTTCTTATCACCGTTAGACTCCAAGTCGTTCAGTCATGTACGAGAGACATTTCGGGTTTGCGGAGAAGCCCTTCAACCTGACCCCGGATTCTCGGTACCTTTTCCTGTCTCCCCGGCACCAGGAGGCCTACGCGAACCTCGAGTTCGGCGTACGGGAACGAAGCGGGTTCCTCCTGCTCACGGGCGAAGTCGGCACGGGAAAGACGACGCTCATCCGCCACTTCCTCTCTCAGGTGGGGAAGGATGTCCGCACCGCGGTGATTCTCTATCCTGCGCTTTCCGCGGGCGAGATGTTCCACGCGATCATGCAGGACCTCGAAGTGCCGTTTGCGGGGGGGTCGCTCAAGGACGCGGTCGATACCCTCGCCAATGCCCTGATCGAAGCGAAGGCCCTGAACCTCAAGGTCGTGGTGCTCATCGATGAGGCTCAGAACCTGAAACCGCATGTGCTCGAGCAGCTTCGACTGCTTTCGAACCTCGAGACGGAGCGCGAAAAACTTCTCACTGTGGTTCTCGTGGGCCAGCCCGAGCTGCGGGAGATGCTCGATCAGCCGGCGCTCCGGCAACTCTCCCAGCGGATCAC
>JAYUUU010000027.1:0-5143 GCA_043754395.1 Vicinamibacteria bacterium | reverse complement strand
CGCGCTCGCCCTCGCTCGATGAGCTTCCTCGCGATGACGACGTGGGGTTTCTCTCAACAGTCACGGACGAAGTCCGTGAACCGACTCGCAATGACGGCGAAGGGTAAGGCTTGAGATCTACAATGCGCGCCACTATGCGTGTCCTGTTGGCCCTTGCGGCCCTGGCCCTTGCGGCCCTGACCCTGGCCGCGACCACGGCCTCCGCCCAGACCGACACTCCGGGCGCGGGGGTTCCCCTGGAAATCGCGACTCGTCGCGCCGCGAACATCAGCGGGCTTCGATACGACTTGTCCCTGTCGATTCCCGAATCATTGCCGTCTCCAGTGACCGGCGTCATCGTGGTCCGGTGTCAACTGAAGGACGCTTCGTCGCCCCTCGTCTTCGACTTCGAAACCAGTCGCGCGAACGTGAAGTCGATCATCGCGAACGGCCTGGTTTCAGACTTCGACTACGTGAACGGCCACGTCGTGGTGCCGGCGAAGGCGCTCGTCGCGGGTGCCAACGAAATCCGTATCGAGTTCACCGCCGGCGATGCATCGCTCAACCGCAGCGTCGATTTCCTCTACACCCTGTTCGTGCCGGCGCGGGCGCGGCTGGCGTTCCCGGTGTTTGATCAACCGGACCTCAAGGGACGATGGACGGTGACGTTGGAGCACCCCGCGAAGTGGCAGTCGGCGGCCAACGGGGCCGAGTTGTCGCGCACGATCACGGGCGACCGCGCCGTCGTCACGTTTGCGGAGACTGAGCGGCTGCCGACCTATCTCGTGGCTTTCATCGCAGGCGACTTCAAAGTCGAGACCGCGGTGCGCAACGGCCGAACGTTCCGCATGTTCCACCGCGAGACCGACGCGGCCAAGGTGGCGCGCAATCGCGAGGCGATCTTCGACCTGCACGCCCGCTCCCTCGAGTTCCTCGAGCGCTATACCGCGATCCCCTACGCCTTCGGCAAGTTCGATTTCGTGGCGATCCCCGCTTTTCAGTTCGGAGGCATGGAGCACGCCGGGAAGATCCTCTACAACGCCCCGGGCCTACTGCTCGACGAATCGGCGACTCAGAACCAGCTCCTCGGCCGAGCGTCGGTGATCGCGCACGAGACCGCGCACATGTGGTTCGGGGACCTCGTCACCATGCGCTGGTTCAACGACGTCTGGATGAAGGAGGTCTTCGCGAACTTCATGGCCGCCAAGATCGTGAATCCGTCGTTCCCGAGCGTGAACCATGAGCTGCGCTTTCTGCTCTCGCACTACCCGGCCGCCTACGAAGTCGATCGCACGCCCGGAGCGAACCCGATTCGCCAGCAGCTCGACAACTTGAACGAGGCCGGCAGCATGTATGGCGCGATCATTTACCAGAAGGCGCCGATCGTCATGCGCCATCTCGAAGCGCTCCTCGGCGAGGAGAGTTTCCGCGATGGCCTTCGCGATTATCTGAAGGCGCACGCCTTCGGCAACGCGACGTGGGCGGACCTGATCGGGCTCCTCGATGCGAGGACACCCGTGGACCTGCGGACCTGGAGCAAGGCGTGGGTTGAAGAGCCCGGCCGGCCGATGATCGAGACCGTTCTCGAGGTCAAGGACGGCAAGGTTAAGCATCTCGCATTTCGTCAGCGCGATACGTGGAAGCGCAATCGCGTCTGGCCACAGCAACTTCGCGTGGCCATCGGCAAGGCCGGGGCCGAACAGAGCCTCATCGTGGAGATGAACGGGAGTGAGGTTGAAGTACCTCAAGCGGTCGGGTGGCCGGCCCCTCGTTACGTTCTGCCCAATAGTGCTGGATGGGCTTATGGCGGCTTCACCCTGGACAAGGCGACGCTCGACTGGTTGATGGCGAACCTTCCCGACCTCGGCGATCCCCTGAGCCGGGGCAGCGCCTGGGTCACCCTGTGGGACGCGCTGCTGGGCGGTCAGGTGAGGCCCGAGGCTTTTCTCGATCTCGCTCTTCGCGCCTTGCCGAGGGAAACCGACGAACAGATGACCTCGCGCGTGCTCGGCTACTCGTCGAGTGTGTGGTGGCGATTCATGAGTTCGCCCGCGCGCGCGTCGCGGGCCGCGGATTTCGAAACGGCGCTCGGATGGGGTCTTGCGGAAGCCAAGACGCCGAGCCGGAAGGCGTCGTGGTTCGGGACACTTCGGAATGTTGCGACAAGGCCCAACACGGTCCAGTGGCTCCGAGAAGTGTGGGAGAAGAAAGAGTCCGTGCCCGGGCTGACGCTCGCCGAGACGGATTACACGACCCTCGCCCTCGAACTCGCAGTCCGGGAAGTGACGGGGGCGGGGGACATCCTGAAGTCTCAGCTGTCGCGAATCGAGAATCCCGACCGGCGCGCTCGATTCCAGTTCGTGATGCCGGCATTGTCGGCCGATCCTTCGGAGCGCGACCGGTGGTTCGCTGCGTTAGGGGATGTGAAGAACCGTCGTCGCGAACCGTGGGTCCTCGAGGGTCTCAACTATCTGCACCATCCGCTTCGCGCCGCGTCCGCAAAACAGTATGTGCAGCCGAGTCTCGAAATGCTCTCCGACCTTCAAAAGACCGGCGATATCTTTTTTCCAAAGCGCTGGCTGGACGCGACCCTCGGCGGCCACCAGAGCGCGGAGGTAGCTGAGACGGTGCGGGCGTTCCTGAGGGGACTCCCCGCGAACTACCCGGATCGATTACGCAACATCACGTTGCAGTCGGCGGAGGAACTGTTCCGCGCTGCCCAAATCGTGAAACGCTGATCGGGGGCGCCATTTCGAGAATTGGGGTCGTCACGCACCGCCGACCTACACTTCTCTCATGCCTCTTAAAGACCGCATCTCATTCCTCACCTCGCCCGCCGAGGTTGATGGGTTTTTGAAGGAGAACCCCACGTCCGTCATCTTCAAGGCCGGGCTGTGTCACAAGACTCCGGAGACGTTCACTCACGTCCAGGCGCAGCTCGATCCGCGTGAAGACCTGAAGCTCGGCATCATCAAGGTGGTCGAGGCGCGAACCGCGAGCAACCACGTGGCCAAAGTCACCGGCATCGAACACGAATCGCCGCAGATCATTCTTTTCAAGGACGGCAAGAATGTGTTCGACCGCGACAACTGGGACATCACCGCAGACGCCCTGGCGGAAGGTCTGAAAGCCGTCCCGGCTTAGCGCAAAGCACAAACTTGCGTCCGGAACCCTAGCGTAGGCCGAATTCACTTCGGCCGGAGCGCGGGGGTTTGGGGGGCTGAGCACGGGGTCTGTAAGCGACCTGCGGCCCCCCAACTTTACATAGGCAGGAAGAAGCGCGCCTCGGTGCCGCCGGCGGAGGTTGGGGCGAAGCGAGTGAAGCCACCCACCTCGCGCACGAGCTTCCCGGCCTCGCCCAAAGCACCGCTTCCGGCGCCGGTCGGAATCTTCTGCTGTTCCTCGACGGGGATCATGGCGGGCTGAGCCACCATCAGCATCAGGAAGTCGCGCTTTGTCTCCGACCCGTCGCGGCTCTTCAGCAGAACCGGTTTCTTCTCGGAGCGGAGGCTGATCTTCGCGGACGGCGCAAGGGCGGCCGCACCCTCGACCGCGGCCTTCACGAGTTTCGAGACATGAGCGGGCGGGCACAGTGGAAGGTCACCCGCGATCTGCGCGAACTCGACGGTGCCACCTGAGGCCTGCAGGCCGTTCTGGGCGAGACGCACGCCTTCTTTGAGAGCCGCCTCGAGTTGCGGAGAAACCGCGATCGAACCAAGAGGTGCTGTAGAGGTGGAGACCGACTTTGGTGGAGGGAGAGGCGAGCCCGCTTGCCGCTGGGCGCTCACCTGCTGAGCGAGGCGCGTGGCGGGGCCCGCGGTTGGTGCTGAGGAGGGAGGAAGCGCTCCACCCGTGGAGATCGCCTGCACGCGGCGCTGGGTGAGATCGGCCTCGCGCTTGATCGCGGCGATCGCCGCATTCCGCTTGATATCTTCTTTATAGAGGAGGGCGAGATCCGCCTGCGAAAGGATCGCAGAGAGGCCGCTGTTGACGGCCTGGACCACGCTCGAGAGAACCTCGGCCATGTCGACGTTCGACTTGATCGCCTTGCCGAGGAGCTCTTCGATGACGAGACCGCCGCCGTCGCCGCCGCCTTGCAGCGACGCGTTCTGATCGGCGGTTTGAGCCTGGGTGACCGTGATCTTCGAGGGCGAAATCGACTTTCCCCCGGGACCTCCCTTGGGCGCCTTGCCGGTGACGTCTTCGGCTTTTCCCGCGAGCGCCTTGAGGGCTGCTGCCACAAGCTCAGGCACCGCGGCAGGGTCGAGACCTTTGTCCTTGAGGTTGTACTTGATCGCGATCGACTGCAGCATCTCCTGCGCCGCCGCTCCGAAAGTTTCAAGGACGCCTTCGCCGTTCGCCGCGACACCGGGAAACGCCTTGCGGCCCCAGGCGTTCAGCTGGCGATTGAGCTCGGCCTCAGTGTCGATGTCGGGCATGTCGCGCTTGTTGTACTGAAGCACAAGCGGGACCTTCTCGGGAACCAGACGGTTCGCGAGGAGGTTCACCTTCATGTTCTCGAAGGCGGCGATGTTCTCCTTCGCCATCGACTTTCGCGAGTCGGCCACGAACACGATGGCGTCAGCGCCCGCGAGGACCACGCGGCGCGTGGCGTTGTACTGCACCTGGCCTGGAACCGTGTAGACCTGAATCTTGAACTCGTAGCCTGAAACCTGCCCGAGAGAAATCGGGAGGAGGTCGAAGAAAAGAGTGCGGTCCTGCGCGGTGTTCAGTGAGACGAGGCTGTTGTTGCCGGTGGGGTCGGTGAGGCGGTGAATCTGCTCGAGGTTCGTCGTCTTGCCCGACTTCGCGGGTCCGTAAAAAACAACCTTGGCCTTGATTGTTCTTTCTGCAAAGTTGAACTGAACCATAGGGAGTCTTTCGAATATAGCACGCAGCGAGAACGCCCTTTTGGAGGGCGGTTCTTTACTACGAGACCGCCGGTGGCTCAGCCGCCTTGAGGATGTATTGAAGCAGGGCGGCCTCGGGCTGCGCGCCCACGAACTCGCCGGTTTCGCCCACGATGGTCTTCGGAACCGACGAGACGCGGTAACGGCGCGCGAGATCCGGGAAACCCGTGACCTCCACACCGTCGGCGGTGATCTTGTCGCTCTGAATCGCGAAACGGTAGGCCAGGCGCACGGCCCGGGGACAAAACGGTCAG
>JAYUUU010000026.1:0-5719 GCA_043754395.1 Vicinamibacteria bacterium | reverse complement strand
CGCGCTCGCCCTCGCTCGATGAGCTTCCTCGCGATGACGACGTGGGGTTTCTCTCAACAGTCACGGACGAAGTCCGTGAACCGACTCGCAATGACGGCGGGTGCGTCAGGCGGCCCGCCGTCAGCGGTGCCGCGCCAGATGGCTCCGGCAGCGACGGCGACTCGCTAACCCGAAATCCCCATCGCCTTTAGCACCGGAGCCACCTGGTCGGCGCGGTTCAGAGCGGCGCCAACGCGACCGAGCGTCTTACCGACTTCGGCAGCCGGACCATGGAAGATCGCGTGGCCAACCTTGCGGCCGGGACGTGACGTCTTGCCGTAATCGTGCCAGTGGCCGAGAGGCTCGCGCAGGATGGGGAGCGCATCGGGCACTTCGCCGATCCAGTTGAGGAGAACCGAGGTCTCGGTTTCAACCGTGGATCCGAGGGGCAGACCGAGCACCGCGCGCAGGTGATTCTCGAACTGGCTTGTGGCAGCACCCTCAATCGTCCAATGGCCCGAGTTGTGAACACGCGGGGCCATCTCGTTCGCGAGCAGTTTCCCCTGATGGACGAAGAGCTCGAGAGCGAAGACACCAACGTAGTCGAGTTCCTCGGCCAGCTTCTTCGCGTAGCCCACCGCGGTCGCCGCGAAGGCCGCGGTGTTCGGAGCCGGCGAAAGGCTGGCGGAAAGAATCGAGTTCTGATGGAAGTTCTGAGTGAGGGCGTACGTCTTGAACTCGCCGGTGCGGCTGCGGATGCCGATCACCGAGATCTCACGCTCGAAGGCCACGAGGCTCTCGAGAATCAGAGGAGCATCGCCGAGCTTCGCCCACGCGGCGTTTAGATCATCAGCGGAGCGGAGGCGGATCTGGCCCTTGCCGTCATAGCCAAGGCGGCGAGTCTTGAGGATGGCGGGGTAGCCGACCTTCGCGACCGCGGCCTCGAGGTCTTCCCGCGAGTCGACCGTGGCGAAGGCGGGTGTGGTCATCCCAAGGCGCGTGAAAAGCTGCTTCTCCTCGAGACGGTCCTGGGCCACCGCGAGAGCCTGGGGGTTTGGGAACACCGGCACACGCGAGGCGATGAACATCGCGGTGTCCGCCGGGACATTCTCGAAGTCGAACGTGACGACGTCGATGCCGTCTGCAAAGCTCGAGATGGCGTCGAAGTCGTTGTAGTCGGCGCAAGTCAAGGGCGCCACCTGCGAGGCGCAGGCATCCGCGACGGTGTCGACGATCTTGAATCTCAAGCCGAGAGGCGCGCCGGCGATCGCCATCATGCGGGCCAGCTGCCCGCCTCCAAGGATCCCTACTGTGGTGGCCATGGTCTTCCTTAGTGGTCTTCCCTAGTTTCGGGGGTTGGTTTTCGCGAGGACGGCTGCGGTCTGCGAGCACCTGAAGGCAGCGAGCGCCGCGGCGATCTTGGGTTCGTAGGGCGCGAGCATTGCGGCCGCAAACAGAGCGGCGTTTGTCGCACCGGAGGCGCCGATGGCGAACGTGGCGACCGGAATGCCCGCCGGCATCTGGACGATGGAGAGCAGCGAGTCCATCCCTGAGAGTGCTTTCGACTGGACAGGCACGCCAAGGATGGGCACCGCGGTTTTCGCCGCGAGCATGCCGGGAAGATGCGCCGCACCTCCAGCGCCCGCGATGATGGCCTTGAGACCTCGTGAGGCCGCGGTGGACGCGTACTCGAACAGACGGTCGGGAGTGCGGTGAGCCGAGACGACCTCGACCTCGTGCGCGATTCCCAGGCGATCGAGAATTTCAGAGGCCGCCTTCATGGTCTCCCAGTCCGAACGCGAACCCATGACGACCCCAATGCGCACTCCGCCGGCCCGAGGTTTCGCTTTCGCCATCGTTGGCGGAGAGTCTACTTCGCCGGCGGATAGTGGTTGGACGGGGTTTGCTTCGTCGTCTTCGTCAGCTGGACTCCTCGCAATGACGGCGGCCTATCCATGCCGTCCGCCGTCAGCGGTGGTGGTTCGGGCCGGGGCCTCGCAATGACGCGAGGAAAATCAGCTAATAGTGGCTCCCCTCACTATTGGCCTGTTTTTCCGCTCGTCATTGCGAGGAGCCAGCCTCGAACTGTTCCCAGCTATCAAGGTCTTTTTCCGCTCGTCATTGCGAGGAGCCGGTCTGTTTGGGGTTGCGACGAAGCAACCCCGTCCCCCCACTATTACTGAGCGAGGATCTTCTCGAAGAAGGCCAGGGCTCGGGGGTCCTTTGACTGGCCGAGCCAGAACATCGCCTGCTTGCGGACTTCGCGGCTCTTGTTCTCCTGGGCCACGCGAATCAAATCGGGCACGCCTTCGCCGCCGGGGATCTGGCTGAGCGCGAACACCGCCTTCTTCTTCACCTCCGCATCCGGGTCGTCAGTGGCCGCGCGGATCACGTCGGCATCCGACTTCTTCTGCGCCTTCTGCGCGATCCGCGCACCTTCGACGACGCATCGTTCCGCGCCATGTCGATGAGCGCCGTCGGAGCCTGGTTCGCTTTGCTCTGCGAGAAAGCGAACGTCAGATGCTCCCGGAACGCCGCATCATCCGACGAGCGAAGCCGGGTGAGCGCCTCGTAGCCTGCCTGCTCGCGGGTGTTGCCGAGCCAGAACGCCGAGGAGTGACGGATCTGCTTCGTCTCGCCATCCCTCGCGAAACGCTCGAGAGCCACGTCCGCGGCTTTGTCGTCATGAAGGGCGATCGCGCTCAAAGCACCATCGCTCCGCCGCTTCGCCGCGCGCGAGTCGTCTCCGCCTTTCACCAGACTCTCGAGATATCGCACGCTCTCGCCCGGGCTCACACCTGCCACTTCCTGAACCCTGGCGGCGCCGCGATCCACCTGACACGAGCTCGAATACGTCCGCAGCTTCTCGACGCCTTCGCTGGTGACGCGGGCATAGACGACAAGTGTCGCGTCGCTCGGCTTCCCGTCTTCGTTCGACATGTTCATCCCGTAGCTCTCGCTCTCGAGCGAACACGTGCGGGAGTTCCGTGACTCGCGGTTGTTCCAGCAGCAGGCCGTGCCGTCGATGCCTGACGGGATGGTCCAGCTGAGCCACGTCGGTGTGCCGGAGCGTTGGGCCGCGGCCACCGAATCGGCCAGAGTGTCGGCGTTGGCCGAAGAAGCGGCGAGGGCGAGAAGAAGGGTAGGGAGGATCATGGTCGTTAGTCCTTGAGAAGTTCGAGCATGTACGCGCGGGATTCCTTGGAGTTCATCAGCGAGAGCCAATGAACTGCTTCCTTCTTGAGCGTCAGGTCTTTCTCCGCCCGCGCGATTTCCACCAGGCGGATCGAGTTGCCCTGCAGGAAGAAGGCGTTCAGCACTTCCTTCTTGATGTCGAACTCGGTCTCGGCCCGGTACATATCGCTGAGGACGGTTTCGCTCTTCCGGCCCATGAGGCCGAGGTTGCGAACCGCGGAGAGCCGCGCCTCTTTGTCCTTCTCGCCGCGCGCCGCCGTGGCCATGGGCTCGATGGCGCCGCTCAGGAAGAGGGCATGCAGGATCGCCTTCTTCTCGTCGGTCGAGGTCGCGGTGGGATACATCTGACTCAATTCCGTCGAGCCGCCCATGATGCCGAGCAGCCTTATGGCGTCGGTGCGCAGGGCCGGATCCTTTTCGGTCTTCGCGAGGGTGAGAACGCGAGCCTTGTCCCCAGACACCATGAAGGAGTTGAGGATCTGCTTGCGAATAGTGTTGTCCGTGGTCGATGAATAGACATCGCTCAGAACCTTCCGGTTGCCCTGGCCTCCGAACACTCCGAGGTACTTGATGGCGGTTCGCTGGAGTTCGGGCGAAGCATTGCCCTTCGCCACTTCGGCGATGGCATTGCTGGCCTGATCGGACCCCATCTGGGCGAGGACGAAGAGCGACCGCTCGCGCACTTTGCGGGAGGCGGTGGGAGAGGAAAGGATCTTGGTGAGCATCGGCATCGCCTCCTGCGGATCGCTCTGGGCGAGAGCTGAAACCGCCATGAGTTTGAGATCGAGGTCGTCTTCCTGATCAGGACGAGGCATCTGGCCGGACTTGCCCCGCACTTCCATCTCGAGTGCTTTGCCTTCTTTCGCCCACCGGCTTGCGGGGAACTCTTTCTGCAGGCGGGCGAGGGCCGCGAGCGAAGAAGCCGAGCGCTGCATCTTGCCCTGCGCGTAGGCCGTCCAGTAGAGCGCCGCGTCGACGCGCACGTTCAGGCTCACGAGTCTGTTGAGCGGCCTCAGGGCATCGGTGAAGTCTTCCTCATCGATCGATTCCATCGCCTGCTCGTAGAGGTCCTCGACGCTTTCGGTCTCGTGCTGGTGCTCGCGGGCGGCTTCCGCCCGTTCGCGCTCACGTTCGCGCGCCTCCTGGGCTTTCTCCCTGGCCTTCTCGCGAGACGTCTGCATTCGTTCGCGCTCGCGTTCACGGGCCTCGCGTTCCTTCTCGCGCTTCTCGGTCTGGGCGTCTTGAATGGCCTCGCGAATGATTTCCTCGCGCGACGCGTCAACTTCGGCGAACGCGTGGGCCGTCGCGACGTGGGCCTCGGCGAGCGCTTCCGCGCGGGCGGTTTCGGACATGGCCACGCTCCGAGCGGCTTCCGCCATGACCGTCGAACGAACCGCGTCTACTTTGGCCATTTCCTTCGCGGCGTCGCGGGCGCCGCGTTCAAGCGCATTCCGGTTCAGCGCGGCGGCGCGGAGAGCCGTCTCTATTTCGCGGCGAGCCCGCACCTGGGCGCGCTCGACCTCGGCTGCGATTCTGGCCGCTTCGGTGCTTGTGGCGTCCACTTCCGCCGCCTCAACTTCAGACGCCGCGTCTTTCGCCGCCGGTGAAGCCGAAGGAGAAGGCGAGGGAGATGGAGAGGCCGCGGGTTCTTGGGCGCGGACGGTCGCGCCGAGCGCGAGCGTCGCGACGAGGACCGAGAGCGGTATCAGGCGAGAGGGCAGGGTGGGGGTCATAGTGGTTCGGAGCCTCATCGGTTGCATGGGTATTAAAGAAAGCCTTAAAGGGAACTTTGGGAAGAAGGGGGCGCGAAACTCTTCTCTCGCTTTTCAACCTGCGCCTCCATCACCTGGAGGCGGAAGAGAAGGTCGCGCGAGTCGACGCGCTTGCGAAGCCCGTTGAGCTCGCTCTTGGCATCGGCATCGGAGGCGGCGGCGAAGCGGACCAGAAGTCGCTCGGTCTCCTCCATCACATCCGCGATCTGCCCTTCGCCCGCGCGTTCGGCGGCGGCGCGGAAAAGGCGGCTCGCGGCTACGAGGTTGTCCGCCGCGGCCTGAAGGTCCTTGAGGTCTTTGGACGAGACTTCGCGGTTGTTGAGTTCGACCAGGGTCACGCGCGAGCGGCCCAGGTGTTCGCCGAGTGCGGTGAGGAGAACGCGCTGCTGGGTCTGCTCAGCCGACAAAGTCTTTTCCTCGACCCTCCCGATCCTCCGGCCGACCGAGAACGCGAGGAGGAGGCAAGCGGCTAGTGCCGCCCCCGCGGCCAGAATACGGGCTGCCCGCTGAAAGCGTCCGGGAAACTGGAGAACCCGACCTCGATCGAGTCCTTTGGGCTCGGGTGCTTTGGCGGCGGCAAGGACGCGCGTCGCCATCCGGGTCTCGAAATCGCCGGCCGGTTCGGGCACCTCATCTTGAGCTACCACGCGCAGAACACGGGTGAGGCGCTCGAAGCGCGCGAGGCACTGTTCGCAGCCGGCCAGATGACCGTCAAAGCCCGCCTCTTCGAGAGGCTCGCGATAGTAGAGAAGGACGATCTGGTTGTCGGTGAG
>JAYUUU010000025.1:0-8703 GCA_043754395.1 Vicinamibacteria bacterium | reverse complement strand
TCTCCCACAATCGTCTTCGGAACCGAGGACACGCGATAGCGGCGCGCGAGATCCGGGAAGCCCGTGACCTCCACTCCATCGGCGGTGATTTTTTCGCTCGCGATCGCGAAACGGTAGGCCAGGCGCACGGCCCGGGGACAAAACGGTCAGGTGGGCGTGGTGAAAACCTGGACATGCACCGGCTGCTTCAGGGCGTTTAGAGCCTCGATGGTCGCGGGGTCGAGACCACTTTCACCCTTCGAGACATCGACGATGCCGTCGATGAGCACGCCGAAGTCGTACTGCATCGGCATACCAAAAAATCGCACGCCGTAGTCGATGTCGGGAGCGCCATCCTCCCCCGCGCGCATAATCGCGAGGCCGGGAATGTGATGGACCCGGAGCGACGCAGCACTTTCCTTGTCGATCAGGAAGTTCTTCGTCTCGACGATGAGGCGATCGTCGAGAGTGGCGAGCTCCTCGATCAGCCGCTTCACCTCTTCGGACTCGGGGTGCTGAAGGGCTTGCGAAAACACGACCAGCTTCACTTTGTGAACCATCTCGGAGAGACGTTCCTTGATGTCCGTCTTCACCTGCTCGTCGAAATACATTCGGTGTCGCTTTCCTATTTGCGCGCGGCGGCCTCGAAGGCCTGGAGGTTGCGCTGGATCTGCGTCGCGTGACCGGTCAGGTGCTTGCCGTAGCTTTTGAGCCAGTCACAGACGCTGTAAGGCCCCGAGTCGGTGTGCCGGCCTTCTTTGGCGAGGTCGGTGTCGGTGAGGGATTTGAGGATGGGGAGGGTCGCGGTGCGAACCGCGTCGATGGTTCGAAGCGCGCGGTCGGTCGACTGCGCGTGATAGTTGAAGACCTTCGCCCACGCTTCCTGGTTGTAGCCCACGATGAGCGGCTCGGGCTCGGCGAGCAGAAGGCGAAGCCGCGTGGCCGCGTAGGTCTCGGAGTCGGCGCAATGAATCACCACTTCATGAGCCGACCATTTGTCCGGCGCGGGACGCCACTTTTCCGCGTCCTCGGGGACACTCTCCCACGCGGTGCGCAGCAAGACGGCGCCTTTTTCGTATTCCACAACCAGGGACTCGCGGTCTTCGGGAGTGAGAACCGTCGGCATTTATGTACCCTCCTTGCGGGCATCAGAGATGAGTCCCTCGATGACTTTCACCGCATCGTCCAATCGGGACTCGGGAACAAGAATGTGATCGGTGCGGAAACCGCACTGGGGAATGATGGGAATGCCGGCGCGGGCGAGGCGTTCGGCGAGCGGTGCGAGGAAGCCGACGAGGTCTACAGGCATCGACGCGTGGATGGTGATCGCGCGCAATCCGCGCGAGACCTCAAGCGCCCTGGCGCGCAACCGCCAGGAACTGAAAGCACCCTCGGGCGCCGTGAGGCTGCACTCATCTCCTTCGGTCACAAAGGCGACGAAGGCCGCTGCGTCGCGAACGCCCACGCGTCCGGCGAAGGCGGCGACGCGGTCTCCCGCGAACCTCGGGAAGGTGGCGAGAACCACGGGTTCCGGCCAGACCTTGAGCTTTGCAGTCGACCAGACTTCGCGCGCGTTTGGATTGAGGGCCATGGTTTTCTCGAACTAAGGGGAGAACGATGGTACGACTGCCGGCCTCCCGGCCGGAAACTGCACGGTTTTGGATCCTTTTTCGCCAGACTTGGATTCCTTCGAGGGCGGGCCTGGTACAAGGCACTGGATCACCTTGACAGACAAACACTTTCGGGTCCATCCTTCAGGCAATTGGACCACTGGCGCGTTTTGTGCAGGCGTTGAGAGTTACGAAAACCCGAACCCCCCAAGAAAACCTTGAAGGAGAAACCTCGATGCGTTTAATCAGGACACTGGCGGTCGCCTTTCTGGCCCTCGCCACACTGTCGACGGGTGCTGTGGCGCAAGAGCTCCGCGGCAGAATCGCCGGCCTCGTCACGGATGACAGCGGCGCCATTGTTCCCGGCGTGAGCGTCACCGCGACATCACCCGCTCTCATTCAGCCCCAGACCACAACCTCGGGCTCGGACGGCAATTATCGTTTTCCGGCCCTGCCCTCGGGCCTCTACACGCTCACCTTCGAGCTTCAGGGCTTCACCACCATCAAGCGTGAAGGCCTTCGGGTCACTCTGAACCAGACATTCACAATCGACGCGAAGATGAAGCCGGCCTCCCTCTCGGAGACGCTCACCATCTCGGCCGAGACACCCACGGTGGATACCAAGACCACGTCGATCGGCACTGCGTTCACCAAGGAACTGCTGACCGATATCCCAAACGCGCGCGACGTCTGGGCGGCGATGTCGCAAGCCCCCGGCTTTCAGATGACGGGTTACGATGTCGGCGGATCGCACACCGGAACTCAGACGGGTTATCTGACCTACGGAGTCGGCGATCAGAACAAGACGCTGATCGAGGGCATCAACGTCACGGAATCGACGAACGCGAACGCGGGCTACTTCGACTTCGGCAGTTTCGAAGAGTTCCAGCTTGGGGGTGCTGGAAACATGGGAGAACAGTCAGGCCCCGGAGCGCTTCTCAACATCACCGTGAAGTCGGGCGGGAACCGGTTCGGCGGTCAGATCTACTTCGACTATGAAAGCGACGCGACGATCGCCGACAACGTTCCCGCGGCCTTCAAGACACCCGGGGGCGTGGGCGACGGGGGCTTCAGGGCCCCGGCCCTCGTCGATCCGGCCAACCGGAACGGCGCGCGTCTGGGGCTCCAGACCGGAAACGCGATCACAAAACAGTACGACCTCAACGTCAGCTTCGGCGGGCCGATCATTAAGGACAAGATGTGGTTCTACGTGGGCTACCGCGACAACAACCAGTACAAGACCATTCTTGGCCTCGCCGGAGAAGAGGCGCAGAGCAAACTGCTCAACTACACGGCGAAGGTCACCTATCAGATCAACCCCAAGAACCAGTTGATCGGCTTCTTCAACCAGCGCACCAAACTTCAGCCGCTTCGCGACCTCTCCCTGGCGACCCCGGTTGAATCGGCCTACTACCAGGCCTCCAAGAACCGTCCGATGAAGCTCGAATGGACGAGCGTTCTGAGCGACAGGGTTTTCCTGGACCTTCAGGTCTCGCAGTGGACGAACTTCTTCCCTCTGTTCCCGACGCAGACGAAATCGGCGGATACCACCGGTGTTCCGGTGGGCCGGCAGAACCTCGACACCACCACGCGCGTCGGCGCGAACAACGCCTACCAGGACCAGAAGCGCTACAAGCCACAGTTCACGGGCAGCATGTCGTACTTCAAGGACGGCTGGAAAGGAACGCACTCGTTCAAGTTCGGGTTCGAGGTGCAGCGTGATCGCAAGAAATTCCTCTCGTTCCAGCCCGGCAACATCTTCTACCGCGACCGCGGCACCGACACCGCACCTCGTCTCGCTGAAGTGGACATCTGGAACACGCCAAACGACGGTGTCGAGTCGATCAACGACGCGGTCTCGAATGCGGCGTATCTGCAGGACAACTGGAGCGTCAACAGCAAACTGAGCCTCAACCTCGGTGTCCGATTCGACAGGTACAACCTGGGCTGGCCCGAACAGAGCTTCACTCCGGCCCAGTCGGCGTTCTTCCCGCCCGTCAGCACGCCCAAGACGGATGTCATCAGCATGAGCATGCTGACTCCTCGGCTTGGGTTCGCCTACGACCTGACAGGTCGGGGCAAAACCGTGTTCAAGGCGTTCTTCGGACGCTATGCCTACAACCCGAGCGCGGATATTGCCGACAACGAGAATCCTGTCGGCGCGCAGCAGCGGCGCTATGCGTTCGTCTCTTGCGCAGCGGGTCAGACGAGCGGGTGTGACCTCAACAACAACCGGTTGCTCGACGGCCAGAACGAACTCGGCGCCTTCATCCAGACAGTAGGCGGCGCGGGTTCGGTCTTCACCGACCGCAACATGAAACTCCCCTACGGCAACGAGATCTCGACGCACCTTGAACACGAGTTGCTCCCAAGTCTTTCCGTTCGCGGCTCATACGTTTTGAAGCAGCTTCGCCGCGGATGGGCGATTGTCGACGCCAATCGCGCGTTTGACTACAACCAGAGTTTCAGTGCGGTGGACATCGGCGCTGATGGGCTGACGGGTAGCGCGGACGACAAGACCCTCACACTGCTGAGCCGCGGCACCGCAGCGGAGCGGCGCATCTACACGAACCCGGAGAGCATCGGTCTTCCCGAGTACAAGGGCGACTACAACACCGTGGAATTCGCGATCAACCGAAGGCTCAAGGACAAGTGGTTGTTGCTGACCTCGTTCGAGCACACCTGGGCGAACGACTTCAGGGACACCGCCTCCTCCACCAGTGCTTTGGGCGTAGCCCGTCAGGGGACCACCTACCTGTGGGAGCCGAACCGTCGCCGCGCTCTCGATCAGCCCGACGGGCGGCAGAAGTCCACGTTCTGGAACTACAAGCTTCTGGGTCGTTATGAGTTCCCGCTTGGCCTCTCGGCCGCCGCTTCCTACAAGCTGCAGAGCGGGTTCCAGTATGCGAGGACCGTGGTCATCGCCGTTCCCGGAGCGGGTAACCAGACAATCCACGCTGAGCCCATCAGCGCGAACCGGTCACCGAACGTCCAGATCCTCGATGTGCGCGCGGAGAAGTCCTTCAAATTCGGCGTGCGCAAGGCGACTCTGATGTTCGATGTGTTCAATGCCCTCAACGCGGCAACCGCGGCGAACTTCCGGGTCACCACGGGGCGCACGACCATAGCTCCCGCCATCGGCGCCACTCCCGCAGTTACCGGTCCGCAGTATCAGGAACTGATCGCGCTCCTCGATCCTCGGATTTTCCGTTTCGGCGTGCGGCTGGATTTTTAGGTTTCAGCGGGAGTTCGGGCGTCGTGAATAAAGGCGCGGGAGAAATCCCGCGCCTTTCGTTTTTTTGGATCCAACTTTCCAGAACCTGAATCCAATCCTCCCCCGTCCGGCCGGAATCCTGTCGCGTTGGAAAAAATGGACTTAGGCCCCCACGATGGCATCCAAACGAATGGTTGCCCTCTGGCACGCGACTTGTTATAAGCACATGACAATTCGCCAATCGGCCTCTTGGCTGACGTGGCTAAGAAGCCCCGGCGGGTGGGGACGGAGGGTCCCCTCTCGCTGGGCAAATTATCCAAATTAGGAAACCTCTAGGAGGGTTTTAAGTTGAAGAATCGTTGGCTTGCAGCATTATTGCTTTTGGTCGTGGCCGCTAGCGCCTCGCCTGTGTTCGCACAGGGCGGAGCCGGGTCCACGGGCAGCATTCAGGGCACCGTGACTGATGAGAGCGGCGGCGTCCTTCCGGGCGTCACCGTCACCGCATCGGGCGAGTCCTTGATGGGCGTCCGCACCGACACCACCAACGCTCAGGGCATCTATCGCTTCCTGGGTCTGCCCGCTGGCACCTACAAGATCTCCTTCGCTCTCGGGGGCTTCGGCACCGTCGAGCGCAGCAGCATCCGTATCGGCATCGGCTTCACCGCCACGGAGAACGCGAAGCTCAGCGTGAAGAACCTCTCCGAGGCCGTCGAAGTTGTATCGAGCGCGGCGGCGATCGACACCACCGCCACGCGCGTGCAGACCAACTACGATAAAAACGCCCTCGATTCCCTACCGAACGCGCGCGACATGTGGTCGCTTCTTCAGACCACTCCCGCAGTCACCATGAACCGCTTTGACGTGGGCGGCTCCACGGCAGGAACGCAGACCACTTACGTGGCCTACGGCGCGGGCGGCCAGAACCGTCCTCTGATCGAAGGCATCAACACCACCGAAGGCACGTCGGCGGCCGGTTTCTACTTCGACTACGGATCGTTCGAAGAAGTCTTCATCGGCGCGGCCGGCAACTCGGCCGAAATGCCGAGCGGCGGTGTCCTCACCCAGTTCATCGGCAAGTCCGGCGGTAACCGGCTCTCGGGCGAGCTGTACTACGAGAAAGAGTTCGAAGGTCTCCAGAGCCGGAACCTCACCGCCGAGCAACTGGGCCGCGGCGCCGCCAACCTCGGCGCGCGCGCAATCCGCGAACTCGGTTTGAGCCGCACCGACGGCAACACCTTGCTCGACTACAAGAACCTCAACGCCAGCATCGGCGGGCCGCTCGTCAAGGACAAGCTCTGGGCCTGGGGCGGCATCCTGCGGCAGGAAAACGTCGTGTATCAGCCTGCTTCGGGAGCCATTCTCGACGGAACGCGGTTCCTGACCCAACTGTACAACTACACCGGCAAGGCCACTTATCAGATGACCCAGCGCGACAAGTTCATCGCATACACGCAGTACGGCATCAAGAGGCAGCCGTTCCGCACCGATTCCGCGGCCGCGGCCGGCCCACAGCACCTCACCTCGGCCTCCACCCTGAAGCAGGATTCGCCGTCATGGGTGGCGAAGCTCGAGTACAACCGCACCGTCGGCTCCCGAGGTTTCTTCGAGATCCGCGCGGGCGAGTTCGGCTACAACTTCGCGCTCGTGGGCAATTCTTCCGACCCGCGCCGCGAAGACCTCGTGACCGGTGAGATTACGGGCGGCGGTCGTGACTGGCGTCTCGATCGTCGGCGCAAGCAGCTGCACGGCGCCTATACGTTCTACATGGACGATGTCCTCGGCGGAAACCACCAATTCAAGACCGGCGGCGAGATTCAGCATGAGACCGGCACCACGTTCTGGAACAAGTTCTACACGAACAACCATTACGTGACGTTCAATAACGGTGTCGCGAACCAGGTGGTTCAGGGCGCCGAAGTGGCATCGACCAGCGGCCTGCGGAACTACGGGTTCTTCGTGAACGACACGTTCTCCCGAGACAGGCTGACCTTGAATCTGGGTCTCCGCTACGACCGCTACCGGACGTTCATCCCGGAACAGAGCCGACCGGCGTCCACGTTCGCGGTTGCCGCCACCTTCGCGGCGGTCAAGGAGATCAAGGCCTTCAACCACATCACCCCGCGCGTCGGCGTTGTCTTCGACCTCAACGGCAACGGCAAGACGGTGCTCAAGGCGAACTTCGGCCGCTACTACTTCAACACCGGTGTGGCCTTCGCCGACGCGGCAAACCCGAATACCGCGGGTCAGACCCGCACCTACGCGTGGACCGACCGAAACGGTGACCGTCTCTGGCAGCCGGGTGAAGAGGGTGCCTTGGCGTCGAACTTCATCACCGCCGGTGACAGCGCGTTCGATCCCAACAATTACTTCGATCCGAATCTCAAGAACTCGTTTTCAGACGAGTTGTCCTTCTGGTTCGAGCGGGAGCTGCCCGGGAACATCGGAGCACGGGTCGGCTTCGTGCGAAAGATGGACCGCAACGGTTATCAGCGTGAGAACGTCAACCGCCTGCGCTCCAACTACACCACTCCCGCCACCATCACCGACATCGGTCGTGACGGCCTCACCGGCAGCGACAACGTACTCATCCCGGTCCTGGCCTACACGGGCGCCTTGCCCACGGCGCGAAACCTTGTTGTCAACCCTGAGGGCTTCGAGGCCAACTACAACTCGGTCGAGATCGCGGCCAACAAGCGCTTCAGCGGCAAGTTCAGCCTGAACTCGTCGGTGATCTTCACGAATACGCAGGAGTGGGTCACGTCCTACTTCGGCGGCGGCGCGTGGGGCAGCAACGTCAGCGCGGCCAACGTAAGCCTGTTCTCGGGCTTCGGCGGCGCCGGTTTCCCGACCACCCCAAACGATCAGAAAGAGAAAACCGACTTCTGGACCTACAACTTCAAGATGTCGGGTACGGTCGAGCCGGGCTTGGGACTTCGTGTGACCCCGGTGTTCCGTTATCAGCAGGGGTATCCCTACGCCCGTGGCGTCACCGGCACCTTGAACTACGGTTCGCAGGCGGTGCAGGCCGAGCCTCTCGGGACGTTCCGTCTCGAGAACATCATGCAGCTCGACTTCAGGCTCGACAAGCGGTTCAAGCTGACGGATCGCATCACTCTCTCGGCGATCGTCGACGTGTTCAATGCGCTCAACGCCAACACCGAGCTGAACATCCGTCACACCACCGGCCGCCTGACCATCAGCGAAACCGGTCAGAGCATTCCGGCCTTCCAGACCCCGATCACGATCCTTCCTCCCCGGATCGCCCGGTTCTCGGCGCGCATCAGCTGGTAAATCGTCTCTCCGTTGGGGGGCCGCAAAGTGCTCAGCCCCCCAAACCCCCGCGCTCCGGCCGAAGTGAATTCGGCCTGCGCTAGTCGCACCGTCAGGCGCAACGTAAACGCGCCTGAGCCGCAAAGGGGGCCTCTTCGGAGGCCCTCTTCTTTTTGCCTGGCTCGGCCCACGAAGTTGCGTTTGGTCTTACCAGATGCAATTCTGCCCGCATGTCGCTCGATCACCTGCTCTTGGGCGCACCAACTCTTGAGAAGGGCATCGCGTGGCTCGAGGAGCGCACCGGCGTTCGTGCGGCCCGGGGTGGCTCGCATCCCGGGCTTGGAACGTGGAACGCCCTCGGTTCTCTTGGTCCCGCGCAGTACATCGAGATCATCGCCCCCGACCCGTCCCAACCCGGAGTCGAAACCTTCTACGTGCCGGGTCTTCGTGATTTCGAGGAGCCGCGAATCGCGACATGGGCGGCGCGAGTGGACGATCTGCGATCGCGCTTCGGCGAACGCCTTCCGCAAGGCTTCACCTGTGAACCGCCACGGGCGGGCTCGCGGGTCCGGCCGGACGGAAGCCGTCTCGCCTGGTCGCTCGCCTTTCCCCGGCACGTCCACCACGGCG
>JAYUUU010000024.1:0-8052 GCA_043754395.1 Vicinamibacteria bacterium | reverse complement strand
CCGGTGGAGTCGCCCGCGCGCAACGAAGTGCCCGCGACCAGGAGCGAAGCGCCGCCGCCAAAACCATTGAGGAGCGCCACCATCTGGGGCATGCCGGTCATGGGAGTCGAACGGGCGAGCCAGACTCCAATGCCGGTTCCCACCAGAAGGGCCGCGGCCGCCAGGGTGACATTGAGGCTCTCAGTCTTCAAGACCGTGATGACGATGGCGAGCAGCATCCCGAAACTGCTGATGGTGTTGCCTCTTGCCGCCGAGCGCGGCGAGGACATCATCTTGAAGGCCACGATGAAACACACCGCGGCGATGAGGTAGGTCAGGTTGACGACGCCTGGGGTCATGTACCGCTAGCCCTTCTTGAACATCTTCAGCATGCGGTTGGTCACGCCATAGCCGCCGACCACGTTGATCGTGCCCAGAACAATCGCGACGAACGTCAACGCCTGGATGATGAGACCACCGTGACCGGCAAGCTCCAGCGCCCCGACCACGGTGATGCCCGACACCGCGTTGGACGCCGAGGTGAGCGGCGTGTGCAGCGGAGGCGGCACCTTGCGGATCACCTCGAAGCCGACAAAGACCGCGAGGACAAAGATAGTGAGGGCGGCGACGAATAGTTCCATGTTGTTTTCTTGGGTTCCCGGTTGGCAGGCAGGGCCCTAGCCTAGGTGATACGTAGGGGATTCGGCATTTTTTGGCGAGGGTGTGCGGGGCTACTCGGCCGCGGACGCTTCTTTGACGAGATCGCCCACCACCGCCTTGGCGTCGCCGAAGAGCATGAGCGTCTTGTCCATCGTATAGAGCTCGTTATCGATCCCGGCAAAGCCTGGATTCATGGACCGCTTGATGACCATGACCACGTGGGCCTTGTCGACGTCGATGATCGGCATGCCATAGACCGGCGAGCTGGTGTCATGCCGGGCCGCCGGATTGGTCACGTCATTGGCGCCGATCACAAGAGCGACGTCGGCTTCTGGAAGCTCACCGTTCGCCTCATCCATCTCGAGCAGCTTGTCATAAGGAACGTCGGCCTCGGCCAGCAGGACATTCATGTGCCCCGGCATGCGCCCGGCTACCGGGTGGATGGCGAAGACGACCTTGACCCCCTTCTTCGTGAGCACGTCATGCAGCTCGCGAACTTTGTGCTGAGCCTGCGCCACCGCCATGCCGTAGCCGGGGATGATGACCACGAGGTTCGCGTTGGTCAGGATGGAGGCGGCCTCTTCACTGGTAGCGCTCTTGACCGGCTTCGCCTCGACCTTCCCCGCGGGTCCCGCTTGAACCTGACCGAAGGCCCCAAACAGCACGTTCGAGAAGGAGCGGTTCATCGCCTTGCACATGATGATGGAGAGGATCAGACCCGAAGCGCCATCGAGCGACCCCGCGATGATGAGGAGCTTGTTGTCGAGAGCGAAGCCCATGGCCGCGGCGGAAAGACCAGCGTAGGCGTTCAGGAGGGCGATGACCGTGGGCATGTCGGCGCCCCCGATCGGAACAATGAGCATGATGCCGAAGGTGAAGGCCAGAAGCGTCATCACCGGGAAGAGAGCCGTGTTGGTGGGATCGAAGATCAAGGCGGCGCCCAGAGCCAGGGCGAGACCGAGGACGCCGAGATTGACGACGTTTTGTCCCTTGTAGGTGATGGGGCGCTGAGGAAGGAGTTCCTGCAGTTTTCCAAACGCCATCAGGCTCGCGGAGAAGGTCAGAGCGCCGAGGAGAACTTCGATCACGAGCGCGAACATCGTGAACCGGTCGAGGGTCTGGTGGCGAAGTGAGTACTCGGCGGTGCCCACGAGGGCGGCGGCGAGCGCGCCGAAGGCATGGGACAAAGCGGTCCGCTGAGGCACCGCGGTCATGGGCATGAGCGCCATGGGTATGCCGATCATGGTCCCGAGGACGAGCGCGATACCGATATACCGGTAACTCACGATTTCCGGCGACAGCAAAGTACCGCCGATCGCGAGGGTCATTCCCAGGGCGCCGACGATGACGCCGCGCATGGCGGTGGGAACGCTCGAAAGCCACTTGAGGGCGAGGACGAACGCCGCCGATGCCGCGAGATAGGCCACCGGGATGAACGTTTCGTTCACTTCTTCGGCGCCTTTCGCTTGAACATCTTGATCATGCGGTAGGTGATGAGGTAGCCGCCGGTCACGTTGATCATCGAGCAGGTGACCGCGATGGTGCCGAGAATGGTCGAGAGTGTGGTCTCCGCGCGTCCGGCGATGATGAGGGCGCCCACGATGGAGATCGCGGAGATCGCATTGGTGAGCGACATCAAAGGAGTGTGGAGGAGCGGCGAGACCCGCTTGATGACCTCCAGGCCCACGAACGTCGCGAGCAGGAAGACGTACAGAGAGGAAAGGATGTCGGGTGCGTGGGTCATGCTGAGAGGCTTCCCTTGCGTTCAGATCCCCAAGAGCTCATGTCCGTTCCCAGGAACCTTCAGGAAGCGGAGACAGCGGCGAGCCCGAGCGCTTCCCGGACGCGGGGCTGCACGATGTCTCCTCCGCGCGCCACCAGAACCTCGCGCACGATTTCGTCCTCGGTATCGAGGACGCGTTCCCCCTTCCTGACGATCAGCTTCAGAAAGTTGAGGAGGTTTCTCGAGAACATCTGGCTTGCGTGGGAGCCGAGGTTGGAGACGACATTGGTCGGCCCAAGGACGCGGACTCCGCCGACTTCCAGGGTCTCTCCGGCCCGCGTGAGTTCGCAGTTTCCACCCTGCTCGGCCATGAGATCGACCACCACCGACCCTGGATGCATGGCCTCGACCATGGCCTTGGTGACGAGGACCGGCGCCCTCTTTCCGGGAACGCCCGCGGTGGTGATCACCACATCGCTCTCCGAGACCGCTTTGAGCATGGCCGCGCGCTGACGAGCGAGGAACTCTTCGCTCGCCGCCTTCGCGTAGCCGCCCGAGCCCTCGGCCTCAGTGGAATCCACCGCGATCTCGAGGAACTTGGCGCCTAAGGAAGCCACCTGTTCCTTCGCGGCGGCGCGAACGTCGTAGGCGGTGACCGCGGCCCCGAGACGCTTCGCGGTCGCGATGGCCGAAAGACCGGCGACACCCGCACCCATCACCAGGACCTTCGCCGGGGACAAGGTGCCCGCGGCCGTCATCATGAGCGGGAACACCCGGGGCAGGGCATCGGCGCCGAGAAGAACTCCGCGATATCCGAGGAGCGTCGCCATCGATGAAAGCACGTCCATGGATTGCGCTCGGGTAATGCGGGGAACAAGCTCGAGGGCCATGGTCAAGGCACCGCTCTTCGCGAGGGCCAGGTGCGGGGCGCCTTTGGAGAGCGCTTCACCCATGCCGATGAAGAGCTGATCGCTCTTTCCCGGTCCCTCAAGGCCGGTCAGGGGGGCCACGAAGAGAACGATGTGACTCGCGGCGAGGAGATCGGCGCGGGATTTCGCGATGGCCGCCCCAGCCGCTTCGTAGGCGGCGTCGGTGTAAGCGGACGCGGTGCCGGCACCGGCCTCGATCATCACATCGGCGCCCAGCGCCTTGATGGCCTTGAGATCGCCCGGAACCAGCGCAACACGTTTTTCGCCGTCCGGTGTTTCCTTGAGAACGCCAATACAAAGGGGCATAAGGGAAACTAAGTATCGCCTAGAAGATCGCTGCGTTGTGCTACGTTCGCCTCACACTTGGCATGAAGACGATTTCCATTCTCGGCTCCACGGGTTCGATCGGGACCAATACCCTCGCGGTGATCCGCGCCTTCAAGGATCGGTTCAAAGTGGTCGGACTGGCCGCGGGAAATGATGCAAAAGGACTAGCGGCGCAGATCGCTGAATTCAAGCCAAGGGTCGTTTCGGTGGCGACCGAGGAGGTGCTCGAGACCCTCTCGAGGCTTGTGGATCTGACCGGCGTCGAGGTCTTGGTAGGAACCCTCGGCATGACCTCGGTCGCAACCGCGGAAGAGGCCGAAACCGTGGTGGCGGCTGCGGTGGGGGCGGTGGGCCTGGTTCCCACCCTCGCCGCTATTCGTTCGGGCAAGGACGTGGCCCTCGCCAACAAGGAAACCCTGGTGATGGCGGGCGAGATCATGACGCGCGAGCAGCGCGCGCGCGGGACGAGGATCCTCCCCATCGACTCCGAGCATTGCGCGCTTCACCAGTGTCTCGATAAACGCGATCCTTCGAGCGTTTCGAAACTCTGGCTCACCGCCTCGGGCGGCCCGTTCCGAACTCGGCCGAGGGAAACGTTCGGCAGCATCACCATCGATGAGGCGCTCAACCACCCGACGTGGCGAATGGGGCGGAAAATCACCGTCGACTCGGCGACCCTCATGAACAAGGCTCTCGAGATCATCGAGGCGCACTGGCTGTTCGGGGTGCCGGGAGAGCGGATCGACGTGGTGGTCCATCCCCAGTCGGTCGTGCATTCGATGGTGGAGTTCAAAGACGGCACGATGCTGGCACAGCTCGGCCGGACCGACATGCGCATTCCCATCCAGTACGCGCTTTCCTATCCCGAGGCCTGGACCACGGCGCTTCCCCCCATGGACCTCGCCTCCGCGTTGTCGCTCACGTTCGAGCCGCCCGACCACGCGCGTTTCCCGAGTCTCCATCTCGCGCAGCGCGCATTGACGCAAGGGGGCACGACGCCCGCGGCTATGAATGCCGCCAACGAAGTGGCGGTTCAGGCGTTTCTCGACGGAGAGATTCCCTTCACCGGAATCACCGGGATCGTGAGCGATGTGGTGGCGACCCACGAGTCACGCCCCGCGACCACGATCGAAGCGGTTCTAGGGGCCGACAGCGCCGCCCGCCTTCAGGCGAAAGAGGCCTGCGCCGTCCTCGCCCGCACCTGAGTTATCGACTGGCCCAGACGAGGGCAAGGGCGAGGATCGCGGGAGCCGCCTGAACCGCGAAGATCCGCTGCGACACGGTGGCCGCGCCAAAGACGCCGGCCACGATCACGCAGCCAAGGAAGAAGTTCTTCACCGCAAAACCAAGGGCCAGGTCGGATGTCATGAGGCCCCAGATGAGGCCGGCCGCGAGGAAGCCGTTATAGAGGCCCTGATTTGCGGCGAGGGTCTTGGAGGATTGAGCCTTCTCGAGCGAATAGCGGAACGTCTTCAGGCCGAGCGGCTTCGTCCACAGAAACATCTCGAGAACGAGAAACCACAAGTGCAGAAGGGCGACGACGGCCACGAGAATGGAAGCGGCGGTGCTCATGGTGTCGGTCTCCTTGAAGGGGTCGCTTTCGTGGTGCGTCCCACTCTACAAGCGGTTGGACTGAGGATTTTGACCATCCGCCCACTAGACTTAGAGGTCTTTCCCAGCATGATTGGAACCCCCCTCATTTGATGGACGCCATCGGCAGTTTCGCCAACTCGACGGTCGCCTTGATCGTCGTTTTGGGCATCATCATCTTCTTTCACGAGTCGGGACATTTCCTTCTCGCCAAGGCCTTCGGCATGCGTGTCTTCATCTTCTCGTTCGGTTTCGGGAAGAGGCTCTTCGGCTTCAAGCGGGGAGACACCGACTACCGCGTGTCGCTCATCCCGCTCGGGGGTTACGTCAAACTCGAGGGCGAGCCCGATGACGTGATCTCGGAGGACACCGCACCACGGGGCGACGGGAACGACTTTCTGTCGAGGCCACGGTGGCAGCGTCTGATCGTCTACATCGCGGGCCCGCTGATGAACGCGGTCCTCGCGGTCTTGACCTTCACCATCATCTTCATGATGGGGGTCGGCGTGCCGGGCATCCGCTACGACACCCCCACTATCGGCGCCATCGACCCCGGATCCCCCGCGGCATCGGTCGGGCTCCTTCCCGGCGACACCATCACGAAGTTCGACGGAGAAGAGGCTTCGGACTGGGAACAGGTCCAGATCGGCATTCTGATGCGGCCAAACCGCGACATCACGATGGAAGTGGCCCGGGGAGCGGAGCGCATTCCCGTCACGGTGCGCTCGCGCATGATCGAAGAAAGGATGGGCGACATCGGTGTCTTCCCTCTCGTGCGCATCGGTCAGGTGGTCGCGGGTTCGCCCGCCGAGGCCGCCGGCCTCAAAGTCGATGACGGCCTCCTGCGCGTCGCGGGTTCGCCCCTTCGTTCGTTCGCCGACGTGCCGGAGAAGGTGCGCGCCGCGGGAGATCAGCCGCTCTCCTTCGAACTCCTTCGCGGCAGTGAACGGCTGACCCTCAACATCACGCCGAAGGACGGTCGGGTCGGGATCTCCGAAAAGTTCGTGATCAAGAAGTTCGGGTTCGCCCGGGCGGCCCGGGAAGCGTTTCGCGAAACCTGGGACCGGACCGCGCAGATGGTCGGGCTCTTGAAGCAGCTCCTCACCTTCCGGGTAGCCGCAAAGTCGGCGCTCTCCGGCCCCATCGGCATCGCGCAGGCCGCGGGAGAGGCCGCGCGCACCGGCGTCGTCTCGATCCTGTTCCTGATCGCCCTTCTATCGATCTCCGTCGGCGTGCTGAACCTCTTCCCGATGGCGCCGCTCGACGGGGGTCACATCGCGGTATTGCTCGCGGAGATGGTGATCCGCCGCGATCTGCCGGAGAAAGCCAAGATCGTCTTCATGAACGCAGGCTTCGTCCTCATCATGGCGCTCATGGTGTTTATCCTGTACTCGGATCTATCCAAGCTTCCGTGGCTTTCGAAATTTCTTCCGTAGATCAGCGGATCGGTTTCAACACCAGGAAGTACTGGTAGGGCAGGAACTTTTCTTCGCCCACCAGCTTGAAGGCCGCGCGCTGGGCGTCCGCCAGGAACGCTTCGCGCGCCACGCGTCTGGCCAGGATCGGACCTTGGGGCATCTCTCTTCGGTGGAAGTCGATATTCGCAAGTCGGCCTCCTGCCTTGAGCGACTTGCCGAGCCGTCTTAAAAACCCGGGACCATTCGGAAAGAGATGGTAGGTGTTCACCACAAGGATGACGTCGCACGCCTCACGCGGGAGGAGCGGGTCGTCGGGCAAACCGAGGATGGGTGTGACGTTCGAAAGGCGCGCCTGGCTGATGCGGTCACGAAGGGCGTCGATCATGGAGGCCTCCACGTCTTCCGCGTAGACCCAGCCGGACTTCTCGAGGCGGCGCGCGGCGCGAAGAGCGAAATAGCCCGGCCCCGAACCCACGTCGCACAACGTTTCTCCGGGTTGAAGATTGAGGGCCCGGATCACGTCGTCGGGCTTCTGCCATTCCGCGCGGCCCGGTTCCTCGAGGCTCGAGATATAGCCGGCCAGATCCGCGGAGGCGCTCGGCTTTGGTGTCGCGGCCACCGCGCGTTCGGGTGTCTGGGCCTGAGGTAGTGGCGCGGCGGAGACCGCGAGAAGCAAGACGGCGGGAATGAGGAGCTTCGCCACGGGGCTAGAGGCTACTGTGTTTTTTGAGGCGGGGCGGCCTCAATCGGGGCTTCGAGCAGTCCGCCGCCGGATGCGGCCACGATGAGCGAAAAACCTCCCCCTGCTTTTGCCTCGATGGCGAGGGCGAAGGTCCGCTGCGAAGGAAGCCCCGTGGCCTGAATCGGCCAGTAACTGGCGCCTCCATCGCGGGAAACAAAGACAGTCTTGATGTCGGCATCGGCCGCGAACACGGTCCGGCCATCTTCGTGGAGCGCCATGCCCGTGACCCGGCCGAGCGGCGTGTCGCTGTCGAACCAGGAGCGGCCCGCGTCAGGACTGATGAGGAAACCACCCGACGTCGCCGCGAAGAGCCTCTTGTCACTCCCCGCGGCGAAGGCGAGACGCTTGAGGCCGCGAATGCCCACGGCGGCGATCTGGGTGAAATTCAAACCATCGTCAGCCGCGTAGATCGCGAGCGGTGTGGCCACGACCACGCGACCCGAGGGTGCGATCGCGAGAGTCACGACCGACCGGCTCGAGCCAAATCGCAGGAGTGTCCAGGTCAGGCCCCGATCACGGCTTGCGAAAAGACCATGATCGGTCGCCACGAAAACCTGCGCGCCGCGGATGTGAACATCGTCAACATGCGGGTGCGGGTCCGCGCCGCTGATGAGAAGCGGTCTCCGCGTCCACGGCGGGCCTTGAGGAGTTCCCTGGAAGACACCGTCATCCGTGCCCACGATC